>JAWVYF010000045.1:0-13651 GCA_033722845.1 Anderseniella sp.
AGTGGTCAGTAGTTCGGTGCGCCAGGTCGGACCGTCAGCAGAAATGTCAGCGTCAACGAACACCGCAAAGCCACCCTCAGCACGCTTGAACCTGAGGTCAGCCCGCGGCGAGAGCCACAAATGGTTCTGGATTTCATCCTTGAACGAGATCTGCGCCCCGGTCACGTCAATCGCTTCCAGCGTGCTGGCCGCACCTGAGCCACCCTCGCCCTGCAGCACCCGCGAGATGGTCTGGGCCAGTGTGCTCGCGCTTTCGTCAGCATCGGAGCCAATCGTGGCCGACGTCTGATCAGATGGGTCTTGCGTTGCACCAGCGGCATCCGACTTGCCGGACTTCGCGACCGGGCTCGAAAAGCCCATGGCAATGCTGCCGTCGGCCTTGCGCCTGGCCAGGATGCGCGCACCGATCAGTTCAAGCCGCCTCGGCTTGACGGTGCCGGACAGGATTTCACCGATATCCACGGCAATGGCAGCGCGTGGCGCACGCGCAATCAGGTTGCCCTCCGTGTCGCTAAGCCGAACATTGGCCAGTCTCAACGTGGGGTGGGAAGAGCCGTCACCGCGCTCAATCACGACATCATCGAGATCCAGCCGGACGCCAGGAATCGAGTCCGACACCTTTTCGCGCACGGTGTCTTTCAGGAATGACACGCTCAACGGCCCGGAGTTGAGCGCAAACACAACGTAGGCGGCGGCCGCGATCGCCATGATCGCGAGCACCACGAAAATCCAGGCGATCGACTTTATTGCCCGGTTGGCCACCTGTGCGCTCTCACATCCCGCCGGGCCTGGCCCAGCCTGTTATCCGTTGGTGCATTTTCCAGGTCAGCTCACCTTGAATTCGCACCGTCATGCTGCCACACAAAGCATCCGGTTAAGGCTCAATTGTGACTGCTTGTTACAGACAACGCCTTGTTCCAGACTGCCTAAACGGCAGCTGCCCGCAGAAAACCGCATTCTGCCGGGAAGATTATAGCCGGACAGAGATTTATCAACCGTTTACCATGACAGGAGCGCCCATAATGAGTTCTGCACCGGACGTAGGCGATACTATTCCATCATTCGAACTTGATACCAATGGCGGAGGCAGCATTTCCAGCGCCGATCTGGCCGGATCGAAGGCCGTTATTTTCTTCTATCCAAAAGACGATACGCCCGGCTGCACCAAGGAAGCGATAGGTTTCAGCGGCCTGAAACCACAATTCGACAAGGCCGGTATCAAACTGCTCGGCATATCGGCAGACCCGCCAGCCAAGCACGACAAGTTTGTCGCCAAGCACAACCTCACCGTCACCCTGGGGGCAGACCCGGAAATTGAAAGCCTGAAAGCGTTTGGCGTGTGGGTCGAGAAGTCGATGTACGGCAAGAAATACTTCGGTATCGAGCGATCCACCTTTCTGGTCGCAGCAGATGGCAAGATCGCAAAAGTCTGGCGCAAGGTGAAAGTACCGGGCCACGCCGAAGCCGTGCTGGAGGCTGCCGGCGAACTGTAAGATGCGACCTCTAGCTGTGCTGCCGGTGCAGATCAGCAGTCACCGGTTGCATTGCGGTGCTGACTTTTCTTAAAGTCATCGGAGTTGACTTGTTGGCAAGTCTGCGTTCAAACAAGTCTCAAGACGGCTGGCGGCGGCCTTGGACAAAGGCAACCATGAAGTAACTGTCAGCCCGGGCAATTCTGTTTATTGCGCTTCTCCGGCCCGTTGCGGGCAACTGGACCGGTTTTGGGAGGATGCATGCGCCACAGGCGGCGGCATATCGGACAACCCAGACGCAGAGGGCTGTTCTCGCGCATCGGGTATGCCTTTCGGGAACGGCAGATTTATCTGCGCTCCGAAGGCGAGGTCCAGTTCATTACATTGCGGCCTTGGGTACAGGTCGCCGCCATGGTTGCGTTTGGTGCGGGCCTGTTCTGGGTTGCCTATGCCACGGTCAACGTGGCGTTCAAGGATCAGGTGCTGGCGCTGAAGGAGCGCAACCAGTATCGCGCCCGGCTCGAATATGAAGACCGTATTGGAGAACTGCGCTCCACCATTGATCGTCTGAACCGGCGCCTGCTGCTCGACCAGCGGGCCTATCTGGCCAAGGTGGACGAAGTCCGGCTGGAGCATGACAGGCTGGTTGAACGCCACGAGCGGCTGGCCGAGTTTTTCCAGCGTGGGTGGCTGCCTTCACCCACCAACGGTGACAGCGGAGGCTCTTCTTCTGCGCCACAAAAGCAAGGGGCGCTGGATGGAGGATTGCCGCGCAGCACCCTGCCGGCAGATGACGCGAACAATCGCTTTGCTCTTGCCCCTCCCCTGGCCAGCGAGACCTACCGCACGGAGTTCACGACGCAGGAACAGGTGCTCAAACCCCTGCAAGACGTTCGTGCTTACATGACCGGTATGGAGTCACGTGAGGCGAGCCTGGTGCAGCAGGTAGCCGAGTTCATGGAAAGCAAGAATGCCGAGGTGTCCGCAGTCTATCGCAGCCTGGGCATCAACGCCCAATCGGTGGCCAGGTCGTCCAGCTATCAGCCTGAAGCGGTTGGCGGTCCGTTCATTGCAGCGTCTGCGAGCCAGTTGGGCTCACCCCTGCTGGCGTCGCGCGTAGACGAGCTTTCGCAGCAACTGGAAACCTGGGAACGGCTGAAGTACCAGTCCAGGCGGTTGCCCATTTCACGCCCCATGCCGCCTGAGCACGAGGTGACGAGCCGGTTTGGCCTGCGCAAGGATCCGTTCCGGCGCAAGCCCGCCATGCACAGCGGGATCGATTTTCGCGGGCCTGTCGGCTCGCCTGTCCACACAACTGCGCCAGGCGTCATCATCAAGGCGGGGCGTCACGGCGGATATGGCAAACTGGTCGAAGTTCGCCACGAAAATGGCGTAACTACCCGTTACGCGCATTTAAGCATGATTGCCGTTCGGGCTGGTCAGAAGGTCAAGCGCGGTGATATGATCGGCAAATTGGGGAATACGGGACGAAGCACCGGCCCGCATTTGCATTACGAAACACGCGTGGGCGGCCGCGCAATCGATCCGCTCAAGTTTTGGAAGGCACGCGATGTTTTTCAGGAAATCACGCGCTAAGCAGCGCAAGGCAAAACAAGCCTCGGGTGGCCGGCAGCGGTCGCGTTCGGGGCCGTCCCTGCTATCGCAGGACCTTGTCATTGACGGTTCGGTTTCCACCGGTGGCGAGCTTCAGATTGACGGTACGATCAACGGTTCAGTGCGCGCGCGCGCCGTGGTTGTCGATGCCAATGGCGTCGTCTATGGCGACATTGCCGCTGAAGAAGTCATCGTGCGCGGCCGTGTGATCGGTCCGATCCGGGCTCTGCACATTCACATCTATGCCGGTGCGCACATTGAAGGCGATGTGATCAACCAGACCCTGTCCATCGAGAACGGCGCCCACGTCGATGGCAAGATCCGCCGTGTCGAAGACCCGCTTTCCGAACCGATCGAGCAGACCGGGGGCTATGGCGGCTGGGGTCAGTCTTATGCAGGCTACGACCAGCCGCAGTACTCACCGCCCGAGAATGTGTACTCGCTGCCCGGCACAGACAATGGCGGGTCAGTCGATGACTACCCCTCCCCTGCCCGCAAGCCCAAGGCGGCTGAGTAAACCTTACAAGCCCTTGACCGCCGGAAATCCCTCGTACCATTCGGCATGAGAGCCTTCGTGGTTGTCCATGCCCGGTTTGGTCAGAAGCCCGCGCGGGTTGACGTATGAGTCGATGCGCCGTTCAGGCTGTTCGCGCCATTGCAGGTTGAACGCCGCCATCTTCGGAAAGAAGTACATGGACGAGTAGTTCAGGTGATCATGGATCCACCAGGCCAGCGCGCGCCAGTCAGCGCCCTGCTCGTAGCGGTCGGCAAACCATGGCACCACAATGCAGGCGGTCGCGCCCATGCGTCCCTGCGCATCGCGCCGGTCCCAGATGTGGGCGGCATGGTTGTACTCGTTGGAGCCGCACTTGTAGGCCCCGTTGCCGGCCTTCTGCTTGTCCGAGCCAAACCCGTTGACGGCGCTGGAGCGATAGGCGGAGCGGATGGCAATGCGCCCGAACGTAGCCTCAAGCGGTTCGAGCAGTTCCTCGCACAAGCGCGTGCCGGCGGCGATGGCCAGGTCCGGATCGTCAGGAATGTTCGGCACACCATCAATATTCGTGATGTCGGAATACAGGAAGTCGCGCATGAAGAAGTGTTTTGACAACCTGACCCGGCCAAGTTCCTCAAGCGCCTGGACCGTTTGCGGCTGCTTCATGAAGGCACTCCCGGGCTAGTCGATGTCCGCCACCTCTTCCGGGCCACCACCGTGCACGCGCTGGGCCAGTGAAGCTTCGATGAACTCGTTCAGGTCGCCGTCCAGCACGCCTTGCGGGTTGGTGCTCTCATGGCCGGTGCGCAGGTCCTTGACCAGCTGGTAGGGCTGCAGAACGTAAGAGCGGATCTGGTGGCCCCAGCCGATATCGGTCTTGGCGGCCTGCTGGGCATTGGCCTCCTCTTCACGCTTTTGAAGTTCCAGCTCGTACAGGCGGGCGCGCAGCATGTTCCAGGCGGTGGCCCTGTTCTTGTGCTGCGAGCGTTCGTTCTGGCACTGCACCACGATGCCGGTGGGCACGTGGGTAATGCGCACGGCGGAATCAGTGGTGTTGACGTGCTGGCCACCGGCACCGGACGCGCGATAGGTATCGATGCGGCAGTCGCTCTCGTTGACCTCGATCTCGATGGTGTCATCGACAACCGGATACACCCCCACCGACGCAAACGAGGTGTGACGCCGGGCGTTGGAGTCGTACGGCGAAATGCGTACCAGCCGGTGCACGCCGCTTTCGGTTTTCATCCGGCCATAGGCGTTGTGACCATTGACCTTGAGCGTGGCAGACTTGATGCCCGCCTCTTCGCCGTCGTGCAGTTCGATGACCTCAACCTTGTAGCCCTGCTTCTCGGCCCAGCGGGTGTACATGCGCATCAGCATCGAGGCCCAGTCCTGGCTCTCGGTGCCGCCCGCACCTGCGTGCACCTCAACGAAGGTATCGTTGCTGTCGGCCTCGCCGGACAACAGGGTCTCGATCTCGAGCTTGGCGATTTCGGGCCCAAGGCCCTTGAGCTGGTTCTCAGCATCTTCCACGACCGAGGCATCGTTTTCCATCTCGCCCATTTCAATGAGCTCGACAGAATCCGATATGGTCTGCTCCAGCCGCCGGACGGTGGAGATGCGGCTTTCAAGGTCCTGCCGCTTGCGCATCACTGCTTGCGCCTTTTCCGGATCGTTCCACAGGTCCGGGTCTTCGGCGCGGGCGTTCAGCTGGTCCAGGTCTCTAAGTGCCTGATCCCAGTCAAAGATGCCTCCTCAGCAGTCCAATGGACTGCTTCATTTCGTCGACCAGCTGCTCGATTTCAGCGCGCATGGGCAAAGTCTCTCCGCTTCGCAGATGAATGAAGAATGGATTGGTGACAGGGTCAGTACAGGCCGCCAGTGCCGGTCGTCAAGCCACCTTCGGACACTGCAGCCGAGCCATCGTCGCTGCCGCCCTGGATAACGACACCACTGCTGTCCCGGCCCACGTTGATGCCGCTCGAGGCAATCGCATCGCCGCCGGTCACCAGCCGCTGGCGCGATGGCGGTTCTTCGCCCGGCTTGAAGGCTTCGAGGATGACGTTGTCCTCGCCATAAACACCGCGCTTGCCCGACTTCGGGTTGATCGGGATCAGGCGCACACCGGCCGGCACACGAAACGGTACGGCAGGCTTGTCATGCAGCGCCATCTTCATGAAGTTCGCAACGATTGGCGCGGCCAATGCGCCGCCAGTCTCGCCCTTGCCCATGGGCCGGGGCCGGTCGTAGCCAACATATACGCCCACAACCAGGTCCGGCGTGTAACCAATGAACCAGGCATCGCGCTCATCATTGGTGGTGCCGGTCTTGCCGGCCACCGGCTTGCCCACCTCTTTCAGGGCGCTGCCGGTGCCGCGCTCCACGACGCCTTCCAGCATCGAGGTGATCTGATACGCGGTGTACGGGTTCATCACCTCCTCGCGGGTATCGATGAATTCCGGTTCCGGCTGGTTGTTCCACTCCTCGGCATTGCACCCGGCGCATTCGCGCTTGTCATGCCGCCAGACCGTGCGGCCATAGCGGTCCTGAATACGGTCGATCAGTGTTGGCTCTACCTTCTTGCCGCCGTTGGCAAGGATCGAATAGGCCGTGGTCATGTTGAGCAGCGAGGTTTCGCCGGAGCCCAATGACGTTGCCAGCACGGGCCGCAAATTGTCGTAAATCCCCAGCTGCTCGGTCAGACCGGTGAACTTCTCGATGCCCATGTCCTGGGCCAGCCGGACCGTCATCACGTTACGCGAGAATTCGATGCCGCGGCGCAAGGTAGACGGGCCATAAAACTTGTTGGAGTAGTTGGACGGCTTCCAGGTTTCGCCATTGGCCAGCTTGATCTCGATGGGGGCGTCCAGCACCGTGGAAGATGGCGTGTAACCATTATCAAGCGCGGCGGCATAGACGAACGGCTTGATCGACGAGCCCGGCTGACGGCGCGCCTTCATGGCCCGGTCGAACTGGCTGCGGCTGTACGAAAACCCGCCCGCCAGCGCCAGTACGCGGCCCGTATGCGGGTCCATTGCCACAAGTGCGCCTTCGATTTCCGGAATTTGCACGAGGTGATAGGTGTCGCCCTGCCCGGTCGGCGCCACATACACCACGTCACCCTGTTTGAGGACCTGGGTCACCGTCTTGATCTTTTCGCCAAGCTGGGCGCCGTTCTTGCCGACGCCACGCGCCTCGCGGGCCCACTTGAGGTTTTCCAGCGGGACAATGCCCTGCTTGACCTTGCCGATCACCTTGCCCTTGCGCACCCGGGCGGGCCGCAAGCCCACGACGGCCTGTTCATCGCCCGCTTCCAGCACAAGCGCAAGCTGCCACGGATAGACGTCGGAATACTGCTTCATGGCCGCCAGCTTCACCGGCCAGTCGTCGGTCACCGGCAGCGTAGCGACAGGGCCGCGCCAGCCGTGGTTGCGGTCAAACTTGATGAGCCCACCCGCCAGGGCCTGACGCGCCATGATCTGCATCTTGGGATCGATGGTGGTTCGCACCGACAGGCCACCGGTGCGCAGGACACTGCTGCCATAGATCGCCTGAACCGCCTGTCGTGCTTCTTCGGTGAAATACTCGGCAGCAAACTGTTTCGCACCAAACGGCCTCAGGGTTACCTCGATGTCCTTTGCCTGGGCTTCCTTCATCTGGCCTTGAGAGATGTAGCCGTTTTCCTGCATGCGCTCGAGCACCCAGTTGCGCCGCTCGATAGCGCGCTCGCGGTTGCGCACGGGATGATAGTTTGACGGCCCCTTCGGAAGCGCAGCAAGGTAGGCAACCTGGGCCAGATCGAGCTCGCCCAGGGACTTGCCGAAATAGTTGAGCGAGGCTGCCGCAACACCATAGGACCCCTGCCCGAGGAAAATCTCGTTCAGGTAAAGCTCCATGATCTGCTGCTTGGTAAACGAGCCTTCCATGCGGATGGCGATCAACGCCTCGCGAAGTTTGCGCTGCAAGGTCCGCTCATTGGTCAGCAGGAAATTCTTGGCCACCTGCTGGGTGATGGTCGACGCTCCAATGAATCGGCGGTTGGAGCCTTTCAGCGCCGACTGGATATTGACCACAACCGCGCGAACCAGGGCTTCCGGATCAACGCCGGGATGCGAGAAGAAGTTTTTGTCCTCAGCCGAGATCACCGCCTGTACCAGCTGCTGCGGGATGGCGTTGTACGGCACGAACAGCCGGCGCTCCTTGGCATACTCTGCCAGCAGCGAACCATCGCCAGCGTGGATGCGCGTCATCACGGGCGGTTCGTAACGCGCCAGCTTGTCGTGAGACGGCAGCGTTTTCGACGTGTCGTATATGATGTACGCAACTGCTGCGGTCAGCGCGATGCCAACCGCAATGCCGAAGCTGAACAGATACTTCAGAAATCTCAGCATTCGAGTAAAGAAACCCCGGTTCGTCCCTGATCAAGGCTGATACCGCATGGCAGGGCGTGGCACAAATGGCTTTGCCGCCTGCCGGCTCGCAAACCACAGGTTGGAACGCATGATTGTGGCGGTTGAACGGCGGCTTGCCGGGAAGCCGGACCGTTACTGGCTGGCACCGGCCTGACGGGCTGCCACTTCCGGCGAGAAGAACGCATCAATCGCCTTGCCGACAGCTTCGGCGGTTTTCTGCCGCCAGCGGGCTGATACGAGGTTCTTCTCGTCATGCCGGTTCGACAGGTAGCCGAGTTCCAGCAGGACGGATGGCACGTCTGGTGCGCGCAACACCTTGAAGCCAGCCGAGCGCATCGGGCGGCGGTTGAGCGGCGATACAGGCTTCAGCGCCTTCACCACCCGGCGTGCAAAATAGATTGAGTGATTCTTGGTTTCACGCAGCGCAAGATCGAGCAGGATGCCGCCCACCTCTTCATCAATGTCTTCAGCAACCTCGATACCGCCGATAAAGTCTGCCGCGTTTTCCTTCTCGGCCAGCGCTGCTGCATCGGCATCGGAGGCTTCTTCAGACAAGGTGTAAACGGTGGCACCGCGCACCCGGCGCTGCCTCAGGCTGTCTGCGTGGACGGCTATGAACAGGTCCGCCTTTTGCTTGCGGGCAAACCTGACCCGCTTGGCCAACGAGATGAACGTGTCGTCGTCGCGCGTCATGAACACATCGTAACGACCCGACTTCTGCAACTCGGCGCGCAGCTTGTGAGCAAACGACAGCACGATCTCCTTTTCCTTTACCCCGCTACGCGAGACGGTGCCGCCGTCAATCCCGCCATGTCCGGGGTCAAGCACAATCACCGGCCGCTCCTTTTCCGGTTCCTGTTTGGCAGGGTCTGCGGTATCGCGCGCAGAAGATGCCAATGCAGCCATGCGGCGCGGATTTGGCCGCGGTATCGGTACTCCGGACCTTACAGGCGAGACTGTTTGCTCATCGGCACGGGCCAGCAGGTCTGCCATCGAGGCAGGTATTGAGGCAGCAGCTGTTGGCTCAATTCGCGGCGTGCCGGCTTCAGCTTCGGCCTGCGCCTTTTTGTGTTGCTCAGGCTGCTCGGTGGCCTTGACGCGCGCATACGTGCGCTCATCGGTCTGAACGAGGTCAATGACCATACGGGCTGGCTGGCCGTTTTCAGCATTCAGCACGAACGATTTTTCGATCAGCACAGGTCCGGTGGTGTCGATCACGATGCGCGATTTGCCGGGCGCCACCTGACCAAACCTGAAACCGCTGATCAGGCCCTTGCCCGCTTCACCCGCGCTGGGCGGCATCGAAAAACTTGCCCCGGCCATGTCCACCACGACCCTGTAGGGATCGCCGATCACGTAGACCGAGTAACTGACGGGCGTGCTCAGGTCGGCGACGAACCGGGTGCGTGCTTCGTTGCCTGCAATGCGTGCGGCTGCCACGTCCACCTGGTTGCCGGCGGCATGCGCAACCGGACCCGGTACTGCCAGGTTGATGGCAATGAGCATGGAGATGGCCGCCGCCAACAACGGCCACACACCGCTCAAGCGGCCAAATTTCGCTGGCTTGTCGTGCAACGCCTGATCCACCCTTGCCTGCCGTTTGCCGGCCCGATTCCCTCTTCGCGCGCGAGTGTATTGGAAGGCTGGTTAACCGATTGTTAGCTCCGGCAAGACCGGATCAGCGCGATACCGGCCCTCCGCGGGGAATTTTCCGCTGGTCAATTTACGTTGGGCCAACTGCAAGTTCTGCTATTGCCGCACGTGACATTCGTGCTACAAGCCCAAGTGTTCCCCGGCTGTGGAATCTCGTACTGCTATGCGGTTCGATTCTGCCGAGAGGGGCCAGATTTCCCGCGGCGGACGAGTTCCGGGCAGCACACAATGCCGCTTTTCCGTTTTCGCGAGTGTCTCCGCCAGATGATGCGGGGCTCAACGGGCCAAGAGGCAAATACCGGAGCCCTTCTTCAGTACACGGCGGTCGAGTGAACCGCTCCTGCAGCGCTTTGTGGCGTGCACGGGCATAAGTAGAAAACAGGTATGAGCGCGGCAAATGACATGACATCACTGTTCGCCCCCGCTTCCAGCGGGCGCAGCGAAACAGCACGGTCATGCCCACGCGCCACCAGCCAAGTCTATCGCATGACAGACCACCCCCCGGCAGACGGGCCGCCCGGATGCGCGCCTGCGGGGTTGCTTGCGCTGTCATGCGACGAGGAATTGCCGTTATGGCCAGCAAAATGCTCATTGATGCCGCCCACCCGGAAGAGACGAGAGTCGCCGTGGTGCGTGGCAACCGTATCGAAGAATTCGATTACGAATCTGCCTCCCGCCGCCCTCTGAAGGGCAACATCTACCTCGCCAAGGTCACCCGCGTAGAACCATCGCTGCAAGCCGCCTTCGTTGAATATGGCGGCAACCGGCATGGCTTCCTCGCGTTCAGCGAAATCCATCCCGATTACTACCAGATCCCGGTGGCTGACCGTCAGGCCCTTCTCGAAGCCGAGGCAGAGGATGCCCGTCTTGCCCGGGAGGAAGAAGACGACGAGGCAGAAAAGCCCAAGCGCTCGCGCCGCCGCCGGTCTCGCTCGGCCCGCTCCAGGGACGACAAGGTTGAAAGCGAAACGGTCGACGCAGCTGATACCGAAGGCGAAGACGCCAGCGATGACTCAGAAGCCGCCGACGCTTCCGGAGACGATGCTTCAAACGATGCAGAAGCGATTGAAGACGATGCCGTTGAGGCTGCTGCCAGCGATGAAGTTGCAGCTGATGATGGCGACGACAGCGACAGCGAAGAAGACGAAGACAGCGACGACGACGAGGAAGTCGACACCGTTGCCGAGGATGCCGAGGAAGAAGCTGAGGCGTCTGCCCCCAAGCCGCGCAAGCGTGCACCGCGCAAGGTCTACAAGATCCAGGAAGTCATCAAGCGCCGCCAGGTGCTGCTGATCCAGGTGGTCAAGGAAGAACGTGGCAACAAGGGCGCTGCTCTCACCACTTACCTGTCGCTGGCAGGCCGGTACTGCGTGCTGATGCCGAATACCGCACGCGGCGGTGGCATCTCGCGCAAGATTTCAGATGCCTCCGATCGCCGTCGCCTGAAAGAGGTCATCAAGGAGATCGATGTTTCCGAAGGCATGGGCCTGATCGTGCGGACCGCTGGTGCCCAGCGCACCAAGACCGAGATCAAGCGGGACTATGACTACCTGCTGCGGATGTGGGAATCGGTGCGCGAGCTGACACTCAAGTCATCTGCCCCCACCCTCGTCTACGAGGAAGGCAACCTGATAAAGCGGTCGATCCGCGACCTCTACTCCAAGGACATTGACGAGGTTCTGGTTGAGGGCGAGGAAGGCTACAAGGAAGCCAAAGACTTCATGAAGATGCTCATGCCCAGCCATGCGCGCAACGTGAAGCTCTACAAGGATACCCGCCAGCTGTTCACCCGCCACCAGGTGGAAAGCCAGCTGGATGGCCTGTTCACGCCAACCGTAACGCTGCCTTCTGGCGGTTACATCGTGATGAACCAGACCGAGGCACTGGTGTCGATCGACATCAACTCGGGCAAGGCGACGCGCGAACACAATATCGAGGACACAGCCCTCAAGACCAACCTCGAGGCGGCGGTCGAGATCGCTCGCCAGTTGCGTCTGCGCGACCTTGCCGGCCTGATCGTGATCGACTTCATCGATATGGAGGAGAACCGCAACAACCGGGCCGTCGAGCGTAAACTCAAGGACGCGCTGAAGAACGATCGTGCCCGCATCCAGGTTGGCCGGATATCGCATTTCGGCCTGCTGGAAATGTCGCGTCAGCGGCTGCGCCAGGGCATGATGGAAAGCTCCACCCGGCAGTGCCCGCATTGTGAAGGCACCGGCGTCATCCGCGCGGTCTCCAGCTGTGCGCTGTCCGTGCTTCGTGGCATCGAGGAGCATCTGCTCTCGCGCAAGCCGGAAAGCCTCGACGTGCGGGTTCACCCCGACGTTGCCATCTACATCTTCAACGAAAAGCGCGAGGCGCTGCTGTCGCTGGAGCAGAATTACGGTATCTCGGTCTACATCATCCCGGATCGCGAGTGCGCCCAGGCTGAAAGCCGGATCGACCGCAAGCCCGACCGCAAGGGGCAGGTTGCCCGGCCCGTTGCGTCCGACACCGCGGTTGCCATGGGCGACGAGTTTCAGCCCAACGAGGAGCCGGAAGCCGAAGAGGCAGACGGTGAAGAGGCGCAAGCCGCATCCGGTGAAGACGACGGCGAACCACGCAAGAAGCGCCGCCGCCGCCGTGGACGACGGGGTGGCCGTCGCCAGCGCGAGCAGCGCGAGGGAGACGAGGAAACGTCAGAAGCCTCTGCTGACGACGGTGACGAAGCCGACCGCACCAGCGAGGCGGACGACGATGCGGATGCACAAGCCGCAAGTGACGATTCCGGCAATGGCGACACCGATGGCGAAAGCAAGCCAAAGAAGCGCCGGCGCCGTGGTGGCCGTGGACGCGGCAGCAAGGCTGCAGCCGAGGACGCCGGAACCGATGATGAGGTAACGTCCGAAGAGGAAAACGCGCCAGACGGCGAAGCTGCTGCCAGCAGCTCCGAACCAGGCGAAGCTGGTGGCGAAGAGGAACCCAAGCCAGCGAAGAAGCCACGCAAGCGCGCTTCCAAGAAGGCTGCAGCAGCTGCCGAAGCCGCAGACGAGTCCACCGCCAGTGAAGCTGATGCCGACGCCGTCAGCGAAGATAAGGCGAAGCCTGCAAAGAAGCCGCGCAAGCGGGCTGCCAAGAAGGCAGACAAGTCTGAAGCCGATGCGCCTGAGACCAAGGCGGAGCCCGACGCGGATGCCAATGGCAGCAGCACGGAGCAGCCGGCCACGGAACCGGTGGCAGAAGAAGAACCAGCCGCACCGCGCTGGACGCCCCCTGCCCCTACCGTGGATCCCGAGACGGCACCGAAGAAGACCGGATGGTGGGGCAAGCGCTGATCACGCCTGAGCATCGCGGCAGCAGGCGGTTGCCATGACCTGGAACCGCCTGTTGCTCGCTGTCATGGCAGCGGTCATCGTTTATCTGTCCTACGGGCTCTACGAAGAAAAATACCGTGATCGCGGGCGGCTTGCCGTCATTCCGCGCGGCGACCACGTGTTGCTGGTCTGGGGCACACGGGTCGACGTGCCGATGCGTGCCCGCTTCCAGGAAGCGTTCGATCAGTGGCGTGAGCGGACCGGCCGCTTCGTCATCCAGCTGCATTCACCCGGCGGCAGCCTGCGCGAGGGCCGCGAGCTGATCGAACTGATCGAGCGGGTCAAGCGCACCCACCGCGTCGATACGTTTGTCGCTGGTGGCGACATTTGCGCCTCGATGTGCGTGCCGATCTACCTCCAGGGCCAGGCGCGGGTGGCGGGGCGCGATGCGCGCTTCATGTTCCACGAGCCTTACCGGCTGGGCGGTGCCGAGCTGAGCCGCAAGAGCCAACCCGACTGGGAACAACGCGGCTTGTCGCAACGCTTCTTCGAGCGTTATTTCGTGAACTCGCCAATGACGCCAGCCTGGCGCGAGCAGCTGGAAAAAGCGTGGATCGGCAAGGACATCTGGAAAACCGCTCAGGAACTGAGTCAGGAAAAGTCCGGCATCGTTACGGAGCTTCGCTAAACGAGTTCCATCGCCAGTTTCGC
>JAWVYF010000046.1:0-13619 GCA_033722845.1 Anderseniella sp.
CGACTGGCGCGCCGACCGGCTGGCCAAGAAGGTGGCGGCCGGGGCCGACTTCATCCAGACCAACTATATTTTCGATATCGAGGTGTTCCGCCGTTTCATGGAGCGGGTGCGCGATATGGGGCTGGACGAGAAGGTGTTCATCCTTGCCGGCGTCGGCCCGCTCGCGTCGGCCAAGTCCGCGCGCTGGATGCGCAACAACGTGCCGGGCATCCATATCCCCGATGCGGTTATCGATCGTCTGGAAAAGGCGGAAAAGCCCGGTGAAGAGGGCAAGAAGCTCTGCATCGACTTGATCCAGCAAATCCGCGAAATTGCGCGCAAGGGCAACAGCGCAGACCGTCAGCGCGCCGTCTACAAGCAGGCGCTCGACGCAGGTGCCGACAAGCAAGAAGCCATGCTGGCGGTGGTGGACAGCCTGATTGAAGAAACCATTGCCGGGCTTGACGAATAATCGCCTCAGGAAACGCGCCGGTTCAGTCGCGGGCCACACCTTCGAGGTGGCGTTGCATGCCAACCTCGGCGCTGACATATGGCTCCTGGCGCTCGACTGACCAGTAACGCAGGTCTTCCAGCCGAATGGCCCGGCCGGTAACAGCACAACGCACGAAATCGCCGGGCCGGACGATCTGGAAATCGGAATCCAGATAACGGACCGTGGCTTCCTGGGTGCGCGCAAATGGAGCTTCAAAGTTCATGGGACCACTCTATTAGCGCGCCGAAACCTGCTTGAGAAGAGGTCTTGGCCAGAAACAGTGAACAACGGGTACCGCCTGCAGCCGCGTTGATGGCGCGCAAATACATGGTGGCATGTTCCAAAGCGGTATTTGAAACTGTCCTGTCTCATTGTTATCGTGGTGTTCGAACATGTGCAGGGGGAGCACGGCAACAGGGCGTTCAAAGGGGCAAACCATGTTCAGACACTTCGGTCTGGCGCTGGCAACGGCAGTCGTGCTGGCTGGCGCAATCGCAGCGGTCGGTCAACCGGCACACGCGGCGCAAAAATCGGGCGGCGGTGCATTTGCAGTAGAAAAGCCGAAAAAGCAAAAGCCTGCCGCAAAGCCTGCGCCGAGCAAGAAAGCGGCACCCGCACCTGCCAAGGCCGTGAATTACGATGGCTCCTACATCGTGAATGCGAAGCGCACCGCCAAGAAAAACAAGTTTGCCTGCCTGAAGACCTACAGAATGACTCTGGTGGTCAGAAATGGCCGGGCTAAACACAAGCTGCCTTTCGGCCTCACGCTGCTTGCACGCGCACGTGGAGACCAGCTGTATATTTCCTCGACCAAGGACAAGCGTGGCGACGGCTGGGTGGGTGCACTTGGCCTGACCGGCCGTTCGGGCGGAACCACTTCAGGCTATCTGAAGTGGAACGGCAGCGGGTCGGTTTGCACCTATACGATGACAGTCAGACGTCAGTGAGAAGAGGCTTTTGCTGAAGGCTGATCCATGAACTTCAGCAGCCGGCGCAGCAGAACCAGACTGAACGGCGGCCAGGCAATCGTGTAGTGGCCACATCGGTAGCGTCGCCAGTCGAGCTTTACGTCAGCGCCCTCGAACGCCTCGCCAACTGACAGTGCGTACTTGCGCGGCATCACCTTGTCATATTCCGCCGTCGTCATCTGCACCGGAATGCCGCGCGCTGCCAGATGGTCGGCATAGCTCTTGGGGTGAAGCAGGTCCCACGCTTCGCTGAGCTGGTCCAGCGTCATGTGCTGCTCGACCACCTTGCGGATGTGCCAGGTTGCCCGGCCACTCCACACCACGTTGGCGAAATTGTCGGCCATCAGGTTGAGTGATACCCGGTCGATATCATTGCTCAAGGCTGCGGAAATGGTCGAAACACATGATCCGACACTGAACCCGACGACCCGCACACTCTTGTAACCCGATTGCTTGAGGTATGCGGCCAGTGACATGACCTCGATAACCGCCTGGCGGATGCTGGCTATGGTGGCACCAAGATCTGCGTTCACCATGCGCCAGCTGCCATGCCCGATAGTCAGGCCGCGGCCCTTGTGAAACGGCAGGATGTAACGCACTGCAGTCAGCCCACGCCGCCTGAAGATGCGGCAAAGCGTTGTGTAGTCGGTTTCGGTGGAGCTCATGTGCGGCACAACAATCACGGCGTCGCCGCGCGTTTTGGCCTGGAACTTTGGCAGCACCACCGGCCCCGGACAGCGATAGCCGACACCATCGGGAACGTCCCAACGGATCAGGTCATCAGCTTCCGAGAACTGCAGCGGTACGGGAGCGGTGAAGAACCGGGCCCTGTCGGACGTTGCCTTGCGAACGTGATGAAGCAGGCTTTCAATGTCGTTGCTGGCCCCGGGAAACACCGCACTTGCGCCGGGAATGAACTCTACCGTTTTTCGTACGGGATCATCCTGGCGCGCCAGTCTTTCATCCAGAAAATCGATAACCGGATTCATCATCCCCATGAGCCGTTTCCCCAGCTTTGGTTACCAGTCCCCATCAGCAGTTTCAGTGAGCGTCGCCGCGCCGTCAATCTCAGGCCCGTTCACTTGTGGTTTCAAAATGCAACAGAAATTGCAGGCCCGGTTTCAGAACAGGCTGCCCTGTCCGCCGCCGCCTGCCTTGCCGCCGGTTTTCGGGGCAGGCTTACGAGAGGGTGATGAGCCTTCGCCGCTCTTGCCGATCACGGCGTCCGTCTTGCCATCGGCGAACTCGATCTCGACGCCCATGCCGGCGCTCGTCGCCTTGACGGAGCGGACCGGCTGGCCGTCCGCATCGCGCACCAGGGCAAAACCGCGATTGAGAACCGAGTGATAGGAAAACGCCGACAGCAGTTTCGTGGCACTGTCGAGACGGGATTGACGGGCTTCCATGCTGGCGGCCATGGCCCGTGAGGCTTGCCGTTGCAACCGCACCAGCGTGTCCCGGTCGCGAACGATTTGCTGGCGCAAAGGCCGCACGCTCAGCCGTGCCGCCGCCCTGTCCAGCCTCGAGCGGTGCGCCGTGGTTGACGCCTTGAGCGACTGGCCAAGCCGGCCTGCAGCGTTGTCGAACCGTTGCCGGGCCAGCGCCAGCAAGTCATCGGGCCGCGGAAGCCCACGGCCTGCCGCCATGACGCGGGTGCGGCGTTCATCCATGGCACGGCTGGTGGCGCGGTGATGGCGGGCAGCAAGGTCTGCCACATAGGCTATCAGTTCTGCGCGCACCGGAACGGCACGTTCGGCGGCCGCCGTTGGCGTTGGTGCGCGCCAGTCGGCAGCATGATCTATCAACGTCCAGTCGGTTTCGTGCCCCACCGCCGAGATCAGCGGAATGTCACTTTCAGCCGCCGCACGCACCACCACTTCTTCGTTGAAACCCCACAGGTCTTCCAGGCTGCCGCCGCCGCGCGCCACGATGATCAGGTCAGGGCGCGGAATGGCTCCGCCCTTGTCCAGCGCGTTGAACCCTGTAATGCCGTTTGCCACTTCTGCCGCACTCGTCTCGCCCTGTACCCGCACCGGCCAGACCAGCACATGGCGCGGGAAGCGGTCAGACAGCCTGTGCAGGATATCGCGGATGACGGCGCCCGTGGGCGAAGTGACCACCCCGATCACCTGCGGCAGGTAAGGAATGTCCTTCTTGCGCTCATCATCGAACAAGCCTTCGGCGGCGAGCTTCTTGCGGCGTTCTTCCAGCAGCGCCATCAGCGCGCCGGCACCGGCAGGCTCCATGCTGTCGATAACGATCTGGTACTTCGACTGGCCGGGGAACGTGGTGATGCGCCCGGTGACGATGACCTCGAGGCCCTGTTCGGGCTGAATTTTCAGCCGCGCCGCCTGGCCCTTCCAGACAACGCCGGACAGCACCGCGCGGTCATCCTTGAGGTCGAGATAGACGTGGCCCGATGCAGGCCGCGAGACCCGGCCCAGTTCGCCGCGCACGCGAATGTGGCCAAAGGTGTCCTCCAGGGTGCGCTTGAGCGCGCCGGAGATTTCAGACACCGAGTATTCCGCCACATTTGGTGCAGCCACTGCGGCATCGTCGTCGTCCAGCAATTCGCCGGTGACGGGATCAAACGCAGGCGGAGGCCAATCGGTGGACATGCGGTGGAGAATCCTTTCAATCAGCGTCATAGGATGCCAAATAGTGGCCCCATGGCAAGCATCGAGACGGGACTGCACCCATGAATATTCTGCTGATCGGCTCTGGCGGACGCGAACACGCGCTGGCCTGGGCGATTTCGAAATCGCCGCTGACAGATACGCTGTACTGCGCGCCCGGCAATGCGGGCATTGCGAAAGATGCCGAGATCGTTGCGCTGGATGTCAACGATGCAAGTGCAGTCGCCGGGTTTTGCAAGATCAACGGTATCGGTCTCGTCGTCGTCGGGCCGGAAGCACCGCTGGTGGCTGGTCTGGCAGATGCTCTGCGCGGCGAAGGCATCAAGGTGTTTGGCCCGTCTGCTGCTGCAGCGCGGCTGGAAGGCTCCAAGGGCTTCACCAAGGATATCTGCGCGAAGTACAACATTCCAACCGGTGCCTATGGCAGGTTTTCGTCCGAGGCTGATGCGCTTGCCTATCTGGCGGATCACCCTGCCCCCATCGTCGTCAAGGCTGACGGGCTGGCTGCCGGCAAGGGCGTCACCGTTGCCATGACCGGCGCCGAGGCCGAGGCAGCCGTCAAGGACATATTTGCCGGCCGGTTCGGCGAGGCGGGTGCGGAATGCGTGATCGAGGAATATCTGGACGGCGAGGAAGCCTCGTTCTTTGCGCTGTGCGACGGCAAGACGGCTGTGGCATTCGGCACCGCGCAGGACCACAAGCGCGTGGGCGAAGGTGACACCGGCCCCAATACCGGCGGCATGGGCGCCTACTCGCCCGCACCGGTAATGACGGACGAGATGTGCCGGCGCACCATGGACGAAATCATCAATCCGACCATGAAGGCGATGCAGGCCGAAGGCTGCCCCTATCAGGGTGTGTTCTTTGCCGGGCTGATGATCACTGCCAAGGGACCGCAGCTGATCGAGTACAACGTGCGCTTTGGCGACCCCGAGTGCCAGGTGCTGATGATGCGGCTCAAGGACGACATCGTCACGCTCATGCTGGCCGCGTGTGACGGCACGCTGGACAAGGTGTCGGTGCGTTGGCGCGACGAGACGGCGCTGACAGTCGTCATGGCCGCGCATGGGTATCCGGGCGATGTTGAGAAGGGGTCGGAAATCGGCAACCTCGATGAAGCCGCGTCAGACCCGGCAGTGCATATCTTCCATGCCGGCACAAAGTCAGACGGTGATCGCGTCCTCGCCAATGGCGGCCGGGTGCTGAACGTCACAGCGCGTGCGGCCACAGTGACAGATGCCCAGAGGCTTGCCTACGAGGCCGTCGATAAGGTTGACTGGCCCGAAGGCTTCTGCCGGCGCGACATCGGCTGGCGGGCCGTGGCGCGGGAGAAGGCATGAGCGAACTGTTTCCGGGGTTTGAAGAGCACACGATCGAGGGCGACGGCGCAGACATTTTCGTGCGCACCGGCGGGTCCGGCAATCCTCTGCTGCTGATCCACGGCTTCCCGCAGACCGGGGCCATGTGGCACACTATTGCCCAACAGCTGGCCGAGCATTTCTTTGTGGTCATTCCGGATATCCGCGGTTACGGGCGCTCGTCAAAGCCCGCCAACACCGCGGACAACCTGCCCTATTCCAAGCGCGCCATGGCCAACGACCTGATCGCCGTGATGGAACGCCTCGGCCATGGACGGTTCGCCGTGGCAGGGCATGACCGCGGCGGACGGGTGGCCTATCGCATGGCGCTCGATCACCATGCCCAGGTCGGCACATTGGTCACGCTGGACATCGTACCCACCATCGAACAATGGAAAATGCTGGCGCACGTGCGCGGAGCTGTCGACAGCTATCACTGGCCGTTTCTTGCCCGTCCGCACCCGTTTCCCGAGCGCATGATCGAGGCAAACGCCGACTTCTACTTCGACACCACACTCGCCGCCTGGACGGCGCAAAACACGCTGGATGCCTTCAGCGAGCAGGCGCTCAACGACTACCGCACCCACTTCCGCAACCCGGACGTCATCCACGCCATGTGCAACGACTACCGCGCCGGCGCCACCTGCGACGTTGACCACGACCAGACCGCGCTCGACGAGGCCCGCAAGATCACCGCGCCCATGCTGGCCATGTGGGGTGAGGCCGGCTTCGGCAAGAAAGCCGCCGCCAGCCCGCTGGATGTGTGGAAGCGCTGGGCCACCAATGTCTCCGGCGTTGCCATCAACTCAGGTCACTTCATGGCGGAGGAAGCGCCGGACGAAACACTCGGCGCGATGCTGCCGTTCCTGCAAGGCCTTCACGCATGAACAACAGGATCGACCGGCAGGAAGAGTTCTCCGGCACCCGCGACGTGCGCGAGGCACATCGCTTCGACGAGGCTGCTCTGGATGCCTACCTGCGCGATCACGTCGAAGGCTATGCCGGCCCACTCACGGTGGCGCAATTCAAGGGCGGACAGTCCAACCCTACCTACAAGCTGACCACACCCGGCAGCGAATACGTGCTGAGGCGCAAGCCGCCGGGCAAGCTGTTGCCGTCCGCCCATGCCGTTGAGCGCGAGTACAAGGTGATCGCCGCACTGCACAAGCTTGGCCTGCCGGTACCACGGCCCTTCGTGCTGTGCGAGGACGACAGCGTCATTGGAACCGCCTTTTATGTGATGGAGTTTGCCGGCGGGCGGGTGTTCTGGGAACCGCACATGCCGAACGTGAGCGGCAAGGACCGCGCCGGTATTTTTGACGCCATGAACGGCTTCATGGCCGACCTGCACTCGGTAAACGTCGAGGCCGCCGGCCTTGGCGACTTCGGCAAGCCTGAAGGCTACGTCGCGCGCCAGATTGCACGCTGGTCGAAACAGTATCAGGCGTCAGAGACAACCAGTATCGCCAACATGGACCGGCTAATGGAGTGGCTGCCCGATGCCGCGCCGTCTTCCGGCCAGGCCTCGCTGGTGCATGGCGACTTCCGCCTCGACAACTGCATCATCCATGCAGACCGCCCGGCCATCCGCGCCGTGCTGGACTGGGAGCTGTCCACGCTGGGTGATCCGATTGCCGACTTCACCTACCACCTGATGCAGTGGCGCATGCCACCGTCTGAAACCGGCGCGGGCGTCGGCTCGCTGGTGGAGCACATGCACCTCGACGGCATTCCGCCGCTAGAAGATTACGTTGCGCAGTATTGCCAACGGCGCGGCCTTGCCGGCATCCCTGATCTGGACACATACCTCGCCTACAATTTCTTCCGAATGGCGGCGATCTTCCAGGGCATCGTGGGCCGGGTGCGCGACGGCACCGCAGCCAACGCGCGCGCCGCCGAGATGGCAGACCTTGTAGGCCCCATGGCAGACGTCGCCTGGGACTATGCGAAGAAGGCAGGAGCCTGATCGAGTTGACCAGCCCCTCTATCGGACTTGCACTTGGCGGTGGTGCTGCGCGCGGCATTGCTCATATCCAGGCCTTGCACGCCTTCGATGACCTGGGCCTGAAGCCGAGCCGCATAGCCGGCACCAGCATCGGCGCGCTGATGGGCGTTGCCTACGCGGCCGGGCTGACAGCGCAAGTGATCGAAGATCACGCCCGCTCGGTACTGTCCAACCGGCTTGATGCAGCAAGGCTCGCGTTCTCGTCCGGCAAGGGTGGCGTGCTGGACCTTGTGCGTTTCAACCCGCTCAGCAACCCGTTGATCGACGGACCACAGCTCGTCCGCCTTGTACTGCCGGATGGCGTGCCGGACCGGCTCGACCATCTCGCGATCCCCATGGACGTGGTCACTTGCGACTTCTACGGCGCGCGCGAAATATCACTGTCGGACGGGCCGACCGTCGAAGCCGTTGCAGCGAGCATTGCCATCCCCGGCTTGATCTCCGCACCAGCAGGTGACGAGACGCTGATCGACGGCGGTTGCGTCAACCCTGTGCCGATCAATCACCTTCAGGACCTCGATATCGTGGTGGCTGTTGATGTGGTTGGCCGGCCGGTACCGCGTGGCGGTGAGGCCCCAAGAACGCCGGACCTGATGGCAGGTGCGATGCAGATTCAGCAGCGCACAATTGCCACCCTGCTCAAGCGCCACAACCGCTGCGACATCTGGCTCGAGCCAGCCGTCAGCGCATTCCGCGTACACGAGTTTTTCCGCTTCGAAGAGATACTGACAGCCTCGAAGCCACTGCGTGACGACATGAAAAGGGCGCTCGAAAACGCAATGAAAGCGCGAGTCAAATCAACCGGTTAGCGCCGGTCCTTGAAAAAACGAGTCATTAGCTCCCGCGCCCTCGCCTCGCCCAGGCCGGAATAGACCTCCGGCGCATGGTGGCAGGTGGCTTGCGAGAAGAAGCGTCCTCCGTGTTCCACGCCGCCCATCTTTTCATCGCCCGCGCCGAAGTACAGCCGCCCGATACGCGCAAACGAAATGGCAGCCGCGCACATGGCGCAGGGTTCAAGCGTCACGTGCAGGTCGCAGCCGGTCAGCCGTTCGGACCCAAGCACCCTGCCCGCCTCGCGAATGGCCAGTACCTCGGCATGGGCGGTCGGGTCGTTCAGCTCGCGGGTCCGGTTGCCCGCGCTGGAGATGATCTCGTCGCCTCTCACCACGCAAGCGCCCACCGGCACCTCGCCACGCGCAAAGGCGGCATCCGCCTCTTCAAAGGCGCGAGCCATGGCTGGGTGGAGAGGTGCTTTCATGCCGGTCAGTGTTCAACCTGAAAGTGGGTGTAGGCAGTCATGTTGTCCGTCTGATACAAGCAACACCATGACAAGGTCCAGCGCCAAGAAACCACCTGCCTCCCGAGGCCGCAAACCTGCTGGGTCAAGCCCCAGGGGAACAAAACCCTCAGGGTCAGGCCCCGGCGGCGCAAAGCCCGGCGGCGCAAAGCCCGGCGGCGCAAAGCCCGCGGCGGCACCGGATGGGTCCATCCCGGAAGACGCAAAGTCCGAACGCATCGCCAAGGTGATGGCACGCGCGGGGTTGTGCTCGCGCCGCGATGCAGAGAAGTGGATCGAGGCCGGCAGGGTCAAGGTCAACGGCAAGCTGATCGTGTCCCCTGCCCTCAACGTAGAGCCCGGCGACAGGGTCGAGGTGGACGGCAACCCGTTGCCCGACCGTGAGCAGGCGCGCCTGTGGCGCTATCACAAGCCGTCCGGACTTGTGGTCTCTCACCGCGACGAGAAGGACCGGCCATCGGTGTTCGACAAGCTGCCGGAAGAAATGCCGCGCGTTATTTCCATTGGCCGGCTCGACATCAACACGGAAGGCCTCTTGCTGCTGACCAATGATGGCGAGTTGGCCCGCCTGCTTGAGCTTCCGGCGACCGGCTGGATCAGGCGGTACCGTGTGCGCGCGCATGGCGAAGTCGAGCAGGAGGCGCTTGATGCCCTGAAAGGCGGGCTGAACGTTGAGGGCGTCCAGTACGGTCCCATCGAGGCCACGCTGGACAAGCAGCAAGGCGGCAATGCCTGGCTCACCATTTCGTTGCGCGAAGGCAAAAACCGCGAGGTGAAGCGCATCTGCGAACATCTCGGGCTCAAGGTGAACCGGCTCATCCGGACCTCTTTCGGGCCCTTCCAGCTGGGCGAGCTGCCACGCGGCCAGGTGGATGAAGTGTCGTCAAAGGTCATCAACGAGCAGATCAAGGGCGGGGCACGAAAAGGTGGCGCAAGGAAGAAACCGGGCAAGCCTGCCCGCAAGCGGCCGCCACTGGCAGGGGTAAAGCGTGCGGATCGTCGGCGGTAAATTCAGGGGCCGCACCATTCACGCACCGCAAGGTCAGGCCACCCGGCCCACCACCGACCGGGTGCGCGAGGCCATCTTCAACCGGCTGGAGCATGGCGTTGCGGGCTTGCAGCTCGATGGTGCACGGGTGCTCGACCTGTTTGCCGGCACCGGCGCGCTGGGGTTGGAAGCCCTGTCACGCGGGGCGCGCAATGTTCTGTTCATCGACGACAGCGAGACAGCGCGTGGCCTGATCCGGCGCAATGCCGACGAGCTTGGCGTCATCGGACAGGCAAAGCTCTGGCGGCGCGACGCGGCCAAGCTGGGGCCGTGCGCGCCGATGAGCCCGTTTGGTCTCGTCTTCATGGACCCGCCCTATGGCAAGGGGCTGGCCGAAAAAGCACTGGCAGCTCTGGTGTCCGGGCAATGGCTCGAACCGGGCGCCATTGTCGTGGTCGAGGAAGCCACAAAGACCGACCTTGAAGTGCCGGAATCATTCGAGATCCTCAACGACACACGCTATGGCGATACACGGGTGCTCACATTGCAGTTCCTGGGCGGCGGAGCGCGCTGATGCGGCCATCAATGATTTCAGCAGCTGTGGTTGCCGCGCTGGTGGGCTATGGCGCTTCGGTCGCCATCGTGCTGGCCGCCGCGCAAGCCGTGGGCGCAAGCCCTGAGCAGACCGTGTCGTGGATTGCTGCTGTAAGCATCGCAAAGGCCATCGGCTCGCTGCTTCTCAGCGTCTGGAAGAAAGTGCCCATGGTGCTGGCCTGGTCCACGCCGGGCGCTGCACTCATTGCAGCATCCACCGGCATCAACATGAATGAAGCCGTTGGGGCGTTTGTTTTTGCCGGCGGGCTGATCGCGCTGACGGGCGCCCTGCCCCCTGTAAACCGCGCCGTTTCCGCCATCCCTACCGGCATTGCGTCGGGCATGCTGGCGGGCGTACTGCTGCCGTTCTGCATTGCGGTGGCCACTTATGCGGTAAGCGACTGGCAAATGGTGCTGCCGCTGATCGGGGTCTTCCTGCTGGTGCGGATGGTCAATCCGCTGTTCGCGGTTCTGGCCGCACTGGGAGTTGGTCTGCTGCTGGCGTTTGCGTGGGCCGGCGCGCCGGTGCCCGAGTTCCAGTTCGATGCCATGCCGTTCGTTTTCGTCATGCCGGCGTTCGACCCTGCGGTGCTGATTGGTCTGGGCATTCCGCTTTACCTGGTCACCATGGCATCACAGAACCTGCCCGGCTTTGCAGTGCTTCGGGCCAACGGCTATCAGCCACCTGTGCAGGCCGCCCTCGGCGTCACCGGCATCGGCTCGGCTGTTGCAGCATTGTTCGGCGCGCACACCTTCAACATGGCGGCCATCACCGCAGCCATCTGCCTCGGCGATGACGTTCATCCGGACAAGTCAAAGCGCTGGCAAGTCGGCATCCCCTATGCCGTGGTCTGGCTGCTGCTTGGTCTGTTCGGACCGCTCATCATCTCGACCATCATCGCCATTCCAAAATCCATCATAGCGGTTATCGCAGGCCTTGCGCTCATCACCCCGCTGATGGGCGCTGCAGCGTCAGCCTTCGAGACCGCAGACACCCGCTTTGCAGCTGCCACCACCTTCATCGTCACCGCGTCGGGCATCGCCACATTCGGAATTGGAGCCGCATTCTGGGGGTTGATGGCCGGCCTGGCAGTCCACGCGCTAGACCGGTTGAAAATGCGGTGAACCGGGGGTGAATCTGCCACCGGATTCAACGTCAGTTTCGGCCGAATAAACGTTCAATGTCGGAGAGTTTCAACTCCACCCAGGTGGGACGGCCGTGGTTGCACTGGCCTGAATGGGGCGTGGCTTCCATCTCGCGCAGAAGCGCGTTCATCTCTTCCGGCTTGAGGCGGCGGCCCGAACGAACCGAGCCATGGCATGCCATCGTGGCCAACACATGATCGATGCGTTCCTGTACACCTGACGCTGTATCCAGGGCAGCGATGTCGTCGGCCAGGTCCTTGATAAGCTTGGCTATATTGCCGCCAGCTATCAATGCTGGCACCTCACGCACGGCAATCGAGGCCGGGCCAAACCCGTCGATGACGAGGCCTGCCGCCTCGAGGTCCTGCGCCCGGTCGAGCAGCCTTGCGGCAGACGCTTCGTCCAGGTCCACCACTTCCGGCACCAGCAGAGGCTGGCGGGCGATGCCTTCGGCTGCCCGCTGGGCCTTCATCTTTTCGTAGACCAGCCGCTCATGCGCCGCATGCTGATCAACGATCACCACGCCATCGCGGGTTTGGGAAATGATATAGTTTTCATGGACTTGCGTTCGAGGCGCACCCAGCGGCGCGTCCACCTGTTCCGGCTCGGCCGGGGCAGAAACACCTGCCCCCGACGGCGGCGCAAACGCCTCGAATGCGGCTTGCGTTTCAGCAAATCCGGGCTGGCGAAACGGCTGAGATGGAGGCCGGAAAGACGACGGCGCCGGCTGTGTTTCCGGCCGGAACGACGCGACAGTCGAGGCCGCAACATTGGCAGGATTGCGGGCATTTGCGTCGGCCAGCGCCTGCCGGATCGAACCGACGATCAAGCCGCGCACGAGCCCTGCATCCCGGAAACGGACCTCGGTCTTGGCCGGGTGCACGTTCACATCCACCTCTTCCGGCGGCAGCGTGAGGAATAGCGCAACGGCCGGATGGCGGCCACGCATCATGAAGTCGGCATAGGCACCGCGCAACGCACCGGCAATCACCTTGTCGCGCACCGGGCGGCCATTGACGTAGACGTACTGCTGATTGGCTTGCGCACGTGTGTAAGTCGGAAGGCCTATTAGCCCTGTGATTTCAACGGTTTCACGCACCGCATCAAGCGGGATGGCATTGGCGGCGAACTCGTCTCCCATCAATGCCTTTGCGCGCGCCAGACGCTCACCTGCCCGCAGTGAAATCAGCTCGCGGCCATCGGACAGCAGCGAGAAACGCACTTCAGGATGGGCCAGTGACAACCGCCGGACGACATCCGCCGCCTCGGCTGTTTCGGCCCGCTCGGACTTGAGAAACTTCAACCGGGCCGGCACCGCGTAGAACAGGTCGGAGGCTTCGATCAGGGTTCCGGCAGCGTGGGAGGCAGGACGCACCGGCTGCTTGATGCCGCCTTCCACGCGGATCTCGTGCGCCTCGCCACCGCCCGCAGGCCGTGACACGATCTTCAGGCGCGAGACTGAGCCGATGGACGGCAATGCCTCGCCCCGGAACCCCAGCGTGCGGATATTGACGAGATCATCTTCTGCCAGCTTGGAGGTTGCATGACGCTCAACCGCCAGTTCCAGTTCGCCTGCAGTCATCCCGCAGCCATTGTCGCTGACCCGGATCAGATTGCGCCCACCACCGGACAGTGTCACTTCGATGGCGGTAGCACCGGCATCGAGCGCGTTCTCGACAAGCTCCTTCACCACCGAAGCCGGCCGCTCGATGACTTCACCGGCGGCAATGCGGTTGATGGTGTTTTCTGACAGCTTCCGGATCATCGGATTGACATTGCCAACTTGCGTCCCGGGTGCGGGGTCACGACATCTGCTGCAAGTATTCCCGCGTCAGCACCTTGCCTTGCTCGACGGCGGGCTGATCAAACGGATCAATCTCCATGATGAAGCCTGCCATGATGGTTTCAAGCATGAAGTGCATCATCAGCGCGCCGGTGGAAAACTCGTCGATCTGACTGACCGAAAACACCCGTACCGGGCGGCCGTTGCGTGCCAGAACCTCGGCGGCAGCAGTTTGCTGGCACGATGTCACATCGCCGACAGTACGCCCCGCGAGATAGGCCAGCTTGGGATCCTCCGTCAGCGACGATGGCAGCCGAGGACCACGCCCCGCCGTTGCAGGCGCGATCAAGTTGACCACGCGGCCTTGGGGAC
>JAWVYF010000047.1:0-13485 GCA_033722845.1 Anderseniella sp.
GCATTGCGCGCGCAGCACGCCAGTCTCGATCACTTGGCCATTCATGTCAGCCCGCTCAAGCGGCCACGGCAGACGCTCGCTCACATTCTCGACGCGTTCGGCGCTCAACAGGTTGAGACAAACGTCGAAAACAGATTGATCGAACTGAATTTTGGTGAAGCAGAGGGCAAGACATGGCCGGAACTTAACAAGCTCGGCATTGACCCTGAAGCCGATCCGGAAGGCTATCATGCATGGCGGCCTGAAAGCGGCGAAAGCTATGCCGATGCGACGGAGCGGGTGCGCGCCTGGCTCGACAGCCTGAGCGGACCAACGCTTGCGGTCGCGCATGGTGGCATCAGCCGCATCCTGCGCGGGTTGGTGCTGGGCCTGGCCGTGCGCGAGATTCCCTTGCTGCGCAATCCGCAGTGGAAGTTCTACCGGCTGAAAGAAGGCGGCATCGAGTGGTTTGACGCACGAAAGCCGAAAGCCTAAGAAGCATCAACCCACCAACGGCTTGGCAACTCCCATGTCACACAATTCATTCGGCCACCTGTTCCGCATCACCACGTTCGGCGAAAGTCACGGGGTGGCGCTTGGCTGCGTGGTGGACGGCTGCCCGCCCGGCATCAAGCTGAGCGAAGCTGACATCCAGTCGTTCCTCGACAAGCGCAAGCCGGGCCAGAACCGCTTTACCACACAGCGGCGCGAGCCGGATCAGGTGAAAATACTGTCCGGCGTGTTCGAAGACGACCGCACCGCAGGTCAGGTGACGACCGGGACGCCCATCGCGCTGATGATCGAGAATGTCGACCAGCGCTCGAAGGACTATTCCGAAATCCGCGACAAGTTCCGCCCCGGACATGCCGACTTCACCTATGTCGAGAAGTACGGCGTGCGCGACTATCGCGGCGGCGGCCGATCGTCTGCCCGCGAGACGGCAGCGCGCGTTGCGGCAGGTGCGGTTGCCCGAAAGGTCGTTCCGCAGGTCACCATCCGCGCGGCGCTGGTACAGATGGGCCCGCACAAGATCAACCGCGACAACTGGGACTGGGAGCAAGTTGACGACAATCCTTTCTTCTGTCCCGACGCACAAGCCGCCAAAGCCTGGGAAGGCTATCTCGACGGTATCCGCAAGGCCGGTTCGTCGTGCGGTGCGGTGATCGAGGTCGTGGCCTCCGGCGTACCGGCAGGCTGGGGGGCGCCGGTCTACGGCAAACTCGATCAGGACCTCGCCTCGGCCATGATGAGCATCAATGCGGTCAAGGGTGTGGAGATCGGCAACGGGTTCGAGGCGGCTGCCATTACCGGCGAAGAAAACGCTGATGAAATACGCATGAAAAACGGCGCACCCGAGTTTCTGTCCAACAATGCAGGCGGTGTGTTGGGCGGCATTTCGACCGGACAGGACGTGGTGTGCCGTTTTGCGGTCAAGCCCACCTCCTCCATCCTGACACCGCGCAAGACGGTGGACGCGCAAGGCAACGAGACAGACATCGTCACCAAGGGCCGGCACGACCCGTGCGTGGGTATTCGCGCCGTACCGGTGGGCGAGGCGATGATGGCCATTGTGCTGGCGGATCATTTCCTGCGCCATCGCGGCCAGAACGGCTAACCAGCATGACCGCCGGATACGACACAAAAGCGCTGCTGTTTGACGTGTTCGGCACCGTGGTGGACTGGCGCTCCGGCATTGCGCGTGAGCTGAAAGCGTGGGGGGATGAACGCGGCATTGTGGCCGACTGGCCCAAGGTTGCCGATGCCTGGCGCGGCCTCTACCAACCGGCGATGGAGCGGGTGCGCTCAGGCAACCGCGGTTTCGTGCGGCTGGACCTGCTGCACGAGGAAAACCTGCACGAGGTCTGCCACCAGTTCGGCCTTGGCGAGCCCGCCGGCCAAGACCTGCACCGGCTGGTCACCGCGTGGCACCGGCTTGACCCGTGGCCCGACGCAGTTGACGGCCTCACCCGGCTCAGGTCCAGATTCATCATTGCGCCGTGCTCGAACGGCAACATTGCGCTCATCACCAACATGGCAAAACGCGCCGGCCTGCCGTGGGACGTGGTGCTGGGCGCGGAAGTGGCGCAGGCCTACAAGCCCGACCCGCCGGCCTATCTGCGGTCGGCGGACGCGCTGGGCCTCAAACCTGAAGAGTGCATGATGGTGGCCGCCCACCAGGACGATCTCGAGGCGGCGGCGGAGCTGGGCATGGCAACCGCCTATGTGCTGCGGCCGGACGAGTTCGGGCCGGATGTAACCATCGAGCCGACACGCGAAAGTGCATGGACTTACGTGGCGGACAGCTTCCCGCAGCTGGCAGATCAGATGGGCTGCTGATCAGGCTTTCTTGAGCAGCACGAACTCGTCGCACGCTTTGCGAAGAGGCTTCTTGGATTTCGATTCCCCCAAGACTGTGGTTTTGCAACCATAGCTCTTGAGGTGCCGCATGAGAGCAACAAAGTCTGTATCGCTGCTGACCACACAAATATGGCTTACGCCATGGCGCAAAACATACACCATGGCATCGAGCATGAGAGTGATGTCTGCTGTATTTGGCTTGCCAGTCGGAAGTGGAGAGGTTCTGTAAACTGGCTTGCCTTCTAGGGCCTCCAACCAACCCTTGCAGGCTGTCTTTCGACCATAGGCACGAAACTGGACTTTGCCGTTGAGTGACTTGACCTTCTCGATGACGGCTGACGCGTGTTTATAGGAGACATTCTCTGCATCAATCAACACGGCAACACGCGGTGCAAAGCTGGCAATATCCTGACTCATGACGCCTTATCTCCCGAAGCGTCAAGTATGACAGCCATACCGCAACTGGCCAAAACTCGCGTTCAATCAGCCCTAACAAGCCGTTACGGCTTGTCGCACACCACCAGCTTGGACAGGAATACCGGGCGGCTTTCCACATGGGCGAGGCCCGCCTCTTCAAAGATGGCGGCCAGATCTTCCTTGATGTAGCTGCCATAATACGGCTCGTGGAAGTTGACCGGGAACGACTGCAACATGCCGTCATAACCTTCCGTGTCGCCCAACTGCAGACTGTCCATGAAGATCAGCCGTCCGCCGGGCTTCAACACCCTCGCCCACTCCTTCGCGATGATGCGGCGGACCTTGGGCGGCACCTCGTGGAACAGGTAGATCGAGGTCAGCACATCCACCGAATTGTCCTCAAACGGCAGCGTTTCGGCATTCGCCACCTCGAACTGCACCCCTGAATAGTCGCGCATGTGCCGTTCCGCCTCCTTGAGGTAGGCAGCCGACAGGTCAGACAGCGTGAGGTTGATACGCGGATAGGCCTGCTTCACAAATCGGCCAAAGCGGCCTGTGCCACAGGCAATATCGGCCAGGTGCACCTGACGCTGGTCGCGCCCGCGCATCCAGTCTGCCAGCGGCACCAGACATTCGCGGCGCATGGCGTTGGTGGAGCCTGAAAACAGCACGTCCACCTGCATGTCGTAGATCTCGGCGGAGCCCTCGGTCAGGTAACCGCCGGTCTGGTAGTGAAAATTCTGCAGGAAATAGGCCGGCAATTCCGCTGCCTTTTCAGCGGAGTAGACCTCCGTGCCGCGGCCTTCCGCCTTGCGCTCGGCCGCCACCGGTACGTCCGCCATGAAGGCGCGCGAGCGCTTGAGCAGCTGGGCGGGTGATCCGTCGGCATCGCGCGGCAGCGGATAATACCCCTTTGCCGCATTGTCCAGATCGCGCTGGAAGCACGCCGCCAGGTCGCGCATCAGTCTTTCGAGCCCCGGGCCCTTCTCGCGCGGCCGCTCGCGGGCCACCTCGGACACACCAGCCTGCGTCTGGCGAAACTGGCCGGTGGCGAAACCGTGCCCCATGAACCAGGCGACGCGCGAGGCCTGGCGAGCAGCATAAGCAAGCTTGTCAATCGGTGTCAGCACTCCACAAAAATGCGCCTGCAACCGTCAGGTTTCAAGGCTTTTGCGCAGCAATCAGATATTCCTGGTTACCGTCGCTGCCCACGACAGGGCTTTCGATCAGGCCCGCCACACGCCAGCCCATGTCCTCGCCAAGCCAGCGGCTGATCTCGAGGCACACGTCTGCGCGCACCGTCTCATTGCGCACGATGCCGCCCTTGCCGACATTTCCCTTTCCCGCTTCAAACTGCGGCTTGATCAACGCAACAAGCCAACACCCCGGCTCAGCCAGAGCCAGTGCCGTTGGCAAGGCGAGTTTGAGGGAAATGAAGCTGACATCAGAGACGATCAAGCCAATCCTGCAGCTCCCAAGATGCTCCCGCTTTAGATCGCGCGCGTTCAGACCCTCAATCGAAGTTACCTGCTGTAGCGATGCGATACCATTGTTGATCTGACCATGGCCAACATCAATCGCGACCACATGTGCCGCGCCGCGATCAACCAGCACCTGCGTAAAGCCGCCGGTCGACGCACCGATGTCGAGGCACGCCACACCTTTCGGGTCGATACCAAAATGATCCAGCCCGGCAACCAGCTTCCCTGCAGCGCGCGAGACGTACGCCGCAACCTCGCCAGAAACCGCCAAACGATCTGTTTCAGCTATCAATTTTGACGTTTTGATCGTCTTTGTATCATTAACAGATACAAATCCCGCTTCAATCAGCTGTCTGGCGCGGGAACGGGTCTGCGCCAGCCCGCGTATAACCAGCGCCTGATCAAGGCGTACCTTGCCCCCGTCTGCCACGGAATCCGGCTTTCGCGCCGTCACTCGACATCGAGCGGCTCGGTGCCGCCGGCTGATCCGTCAGCCTTGAGCGTAATCTTTTCGATACGGGCTTCGGCCGCCTTGAGCAGCTTGTCGCAATGACCTTTCAGCTTCTCGCCGCGCTCATAGATGGCGATGGAGTCTTCCAGGCTCACCTTGCCCGCCTCCAGCTTGTCGACAATGCCTTCCAGCTCCGCAAGTGCGGCCTCGAAGGTCATTTTCGAGATATCCTGCGGTGCATCACTCATCCAGTGCTTCCTCTGTTTCGCTCGCTGCGCGGTTGCCGGAGCCATGCATCAACGCCTTCACATGGACCCCGACCGACCCGGACAGCCCGGCAAGGTCATAACCACCCTCAAGCATCGACACAATGCGCCCGTCACAGTGCTTGTCGGCCAGATCCATCAGCCTGAGCGTCACCCACGCGAAATCCTCTTCGGTCAGTTGCAGCGAGCCGAGCGGATCGCGCTGATGGGCATCAAAACCGGCTGAAATCAGAATCAGATCGGGCTCGAACGCATCCAGCGCAGGGAATATCCGCGACAGCATGGCATCGCGGAAAACGTCACCACCGTCACCGGCGCTCAAGGGCGCATTGAAAATATTGCCCTGGCCGGTCTCGGACACGGCTCCTGTTCCGGGAAACAGCGGCATCTGGTGGGTCGAGCCGAAGAACATGTCCTCATCCGACCAGAAGATATCCTGCGTGCCGTTGCCGTGGTGCACGTCGAAGTCCACCACCGCCACCCGGTCCAGATCGTAGGTTTCGCGGGCATAATTGGCAGCAATCGCCACCGAACCGAACAGGCAAAAGCCCATCGCCCGGTTCTGTTCGGCATGATGGCCCGGCGGGCGCACCGCGCAGAACGCGTTGTTGACCTCAAGGTTGATCACCGCATCGACCGCGCGCACGCCTGCCCCAACCGCCCGGTAGGCCGCCTCCAGGCTGGAGGCCATCATCCAGGTGTCGGGGTCAAGCGCCACAAGTCCATCAGCCGGGCTGGTCTGCTCGATCAGGTGTACATAGTCTTCCGGGTGCACCAGCAGCGCGTGTTCGCGTGTGCCCATAGGCGCTTCTTCGCGGCGCAACTGCTCGAAATGCGGGTGCGAGAGAATGCGCTCCACCGCACGCATCCGGTCGGGCCGCTCGGGGTGGCCGTCAGGTGGCGCATGTTCGGTGAACACGTCATGGTGCAGCAAAAGCGTACTCATCAAGGCTCCGGGAAAAACGATAACTGTTGGAAACGCGATACTGGCTGGATTCAGGCCTCACGCGCAAGGCCCGGCTCGGGTTTGCCACCGGTTTGCACAACAACCCAAATACCCGCCCTAGCGCTTCACCTCGAACAACACCTCGTTTCGGCGGAACATGCCCGGCGTCATCGGATCATCGTAATAGGCCAGCATCGGCCCACCCGCAGGCTCATAGCCATTGCTTGTCATCCATTGGCGCAACCGGCTTTCGTTTTCGGCAAACATTGCATCATCAGCGCGGCCGGAAAACCGGATCACAGCGCGCCGGGCCGGCGGCGTCTCGAACAGCCTTACCTGGGCATTTGCCGGTTTCGGCAGCGCCTCAGCCGATGTGCCCTCGGGCATGATGAACCGCACCGACCAACGGGCATTTGCGCCAGCCTCATTGCCCGTGCCAGTGAGCCTTTGCTGCGTTACCGGTGCCGTCATGGCAATCTTGTCGCCAGCCCGGTCCTTCGCAAATATGTAACCTGCAAGCGGGCGGAAGCCTGCGCGCACCGCTCCGTCCCTGTCACCGGTTGTCGTGACCTCGGCAACGGTCATCGCGCCATAATCGCGGATCTGGATGTCGCCATCGCTGGCGACCAGCGTGTACGGCGGTTGGTCAATGCTGCGCATGTAGGCCACCCAGCCACCGACCAGCGCGACGCCCACCAGTGCCAGCGCCAGCATTGTCCAGCCCAGAGTGATCAGCATGGTTTTCATCTTCCGTCACGACCCTTGCCTGTATCAGGGCGCGTTTGCACCCTGCGACCCACAAGAGCGCAGTTCAGTGGCAAGCTCAAGGCTTGCCTCTTTACCGGCCCTTGCACATCGGGCAACATCCCGCGCGATCAGCATAGCAGGCGAGAGGCACAGCAATGGCAATCTGGACATGGTGGGATGGCAAATGGCACGACACGCCACCGGCTGTGGCAAATCCGATGACTCATGCCATGTGGCTCGGTTCGTGTGTGTTCGACGGCGCGCGCGCATTCGAGGGCACCGCGCCGGATCTCGACCAGCATTGTCAGCGCGTTGTGGCGTCTGCGCGAACATTCGGGCTGAAGCCGCAGTTCGAGGCTGCAGAGGTTGAGGCGCTGGCGCGTGAAGGCATCGCCAAATTCGGCCCTGATGCAGAGTTGTATATTCGGCCGATGTACTGGGCCGATGACGGCTTTGTGGATGTCGATCCCGATACCACGAAGTTTGCCCTGGCCGTCTACGATGCTCCGATGCCGGAAGCGAAGGGCTTTTCGGTCACCTGCTCGCCGTTTCGCCGGCCCTCGCTTGAGTACTCGCCCACCGACGCGAAGGCCGCCTGCCATTATCCCAACTCCGCGCGCGCCATGCGCGAGGCCCGCGCCCGCGGCTTCGACAATGCGGTGATGCTCGACCCGCTATCCAACGTGTCGGAGCTGGCAACCGCCAACATCTGGTACGCCCGCGACGGCGAAGTTCACACGCCGGTGCCGAACGGCACCTTCCTCAATGGCATCACCCGGCAGCGGATCGCCACCTTGCTGCGTGAAGCCGGCGTCAAGGTGCACGAGCGCTCGCTCAAGTGGAAAGACTTCCTGGAGGCCGATGAGGTTTTCTCGACCGGCAACTGGGCCAAGGTGGCTCCGATCACCCGCGTTGAGGAGCGCGGCCTGCAGCCTGGACCGATGTATGAAAAGGCGCGGAATCTGTATTGGGATTACGCCCACTCAACGTCCAGGTACGGTTGAAAGTTCTTATAGTTTCAGTTGAGAAAACCGTGCCTTGAACATTTCTCCGGCCTGTTCGGCCGGAAGCGGCGTCAGGCGTTGCAGGCGGGTGACCGTCTCGGTGCTCAATCCACGCGGGCGGCCAAAAAAGCGCGCTGCTTCAGTATCTTCGAAGCCCGCGAGCACCGTCGCCTCGAAGAAGGCAGATGCCTTGTCGGCGCGCTTGATCTGCTTTTCGATTGCGTGGGGAAGTTGCGCCGGCAATCCGAAGCGCAGGTGCACCGCCTCCATGAGCCGGCCCTCGAAGTCCTTGTAATCAAAGCCTAAAGCGGCCTTGAACGGCGAGATCATGTCGCCGATCACATACTCCGAGGAATCATGCAAAAGCGCCGCCAGTCGCCATCTCGGATCAATTGCCGGGTAGAATTCGCTGACCAATTGCTCAACGATTACAGAGTGTTGCGCGACCGAGAAGGCGTGAGCGCCATGGGTCTGACCGTTCCATCTGGCCACGCGGGCCAGGCCGTGAGCAATGTCCTCGATCTCCACATCAAGCGGCGACGGCTCCAGCAGATCGAGCCGGCGGCCCGACAGCATGCGTTGCCATGCCCTTGGTTTTTCAGCCGTTTTTGGCATTCACCGCCCCATGCCGGTGGCAATCGATCAGGTGGTCATTGACCATGCCAACCGCCTGCATGAACGCGTAGACAATAGTCGGCCCGACGAACCGAAAACCTCGCTTTTTCAGGTCCTTGGAGATCATTTCGGCCAATGGCGTGGCGGCTGGAACCTGGTCGAGATGGGTAAACCGGTTGATGATGGGGGCGCCATCCACAAACCCCCACAGATATTGGGAAAAAGCCTCGTCGCTGCCGAATTCCAGATAGGCCTGGGCATTGCTCACGGCAGCGTCAATCTTGAGCCGGTTGCGGACAATGCCGGCGTTCTGCATCAGCTCGGCCTTTTTGTCCGCATTGTACAGCGCCATTTTCTGCGCATCGAAATTGTCCAATGCTGCCCGGTAGTTATCACGCTTGCGCAGGATGGTGATCCAGGAAAGACCGGCCTGAAAGCCGTCCAGCAACAGCTTTTCAAACAGCGCGCGGCCCGCGTACTCAGGCACGCCCCACTCAGTGTCGTGATAGGCAACATAGTCGGGTGCAGTGCCGCACCAGCCGCAGCGATGCAGCCCGTCTTCATGGGAAATAAGCGAGTGTTCCCAACCCATTAGTCTGCATCCTGGTCATCACCTGCGGGATCGGGCCAGTGGGCCCAGTCCGGCTTGTGCATGGTGATCGGCACCCCGTCAACTGACAGCCCGCTGCCATCCGCCATGGCCGCAGCTGCCCGGTCAAGGCGAACAACGGCCAGGCCGTGATCACCGGACGCTGCGATCAGTTTGCCGCTCTGGCGAGAACCGGTCATCACAGGCACACCCGCCGCCGGCAAGCCGGATTGCCCCTCAACCGGCACGATGCGGCTGCGCGCGGTCCCACGATGCTGCATGCGCGACACCACTTCCTGGCCGACATAACAGCCCTTCTTGAAGTTCACCGAGCCAAACTGATCGTAGTTGGCCTCATGGGGAAAAAGCTCGCCGGAGCCGATTTCGAGACTGTCGGCAAGGCCGAACCGGTAGCGCGCCTGACGATAGGCATCGGCATCAGCACTCTCGAGGCTGGCGAGCGAGGACGCCGGGCCAACCAGGCGCCAGCCCAAGGAGGCAAGGCGCGGGTCTGCAAAGCAGGTCACGCCCTCCGGCACCTTTTCCGGTTTGCCGTCCCAACACACCGCAACCGACAGATCATCCCGCGCAGCAATGCCCAACGGCAGGCGAAGCTTGTACATCATCAGCCGCTGGAGCAACGTATCACGCTGCTCACGGGCGCAGTCGATCAGCACACCCGCTTCGCTCGCCAACACAAAGAAATCGAACAGAATCTTGCCCTGAGGCGTCAGCAATCCGCCGTGGGCGGCTTCGCCCGATTTCAGGTTTTCCACGTCTGCGGTGATGAGGTCCTGCAGAAAGGCAAGCGTCTCGTTGCCAGTGATTTCAATGATCGCGCGATCGGCGAGTGTGGCGAGCCGGACTGCCATGGCGGTTCCTGCAATTGTTGAAAGCCCAACAGTTGATGTACGGACACCGCACACCATGTTCAAGCATCAACCGCAAGCTGCCATGGATCAGTGAAGGTTACGCATGACCGTGAACTCACCGTTGCGGATGCGCTCGGGCAGACGTTCCGCCATCACGGCAACGGGCTCTTCGCCGTAGGTCGCGATCATGTCGGACAGAGCCGCGAAAATCGCAGCCGTGGCGACGCAGTCCGGGTCAAGACCATCATAGACAGCCTCCTCCCATGCTTCGAGAATGTAGCGCAGTGCCAGTTGGCGCGAGCGCTGGTCTTCGGCGCTTGAGCTCTCATCGGACACGAGCATGTCCGGGGCGTCTTGCACCTGTTTGTCTTTTCGGCTTGTCATCAATTCCCACCCGGCAACTTGAGAAACGTGATGCACGCGAAGCCGTGCCGTTCCTGTCGCTCTGTTGAGAGTGACATTAGCACGACAATTTGCCGTCTCACCTGCTTCCTTGCCAAAAGGTTAACGCAGCAAGGTTACTCTTTCAGGATGTCAGTACCAGGGTGAAAGGCGGCAACAACGAAGGCAAATGTCACGTCATGGGGGATGTCGGCATACTGCCCTGATGGAGTCGTGCGGGCCACCGTTACAGAACCGACATCACGGCCCTCTGCAATGTTTGCGGTGTCCAGTGCAGAGGCCTGGCCAGCCTTCCAGCTCAGCTTGACCGGGCCATGCCTGAGGCTGCCCTGACTGACCAGATAACTCAACGCCACGGCATGCACCTTGCCGCCGTGCCGATAGACGACAACCCGCGCCATTGGCGATATGCCATCGGGCATGGCGCCATTGTAGAGAAACGGCTTGGCGGACCGGTCATAGCCGACATAGGGGTTCTCGCCATAGCGGCGCAGGTTGGGGTCATTCGGCACCAGCACCTTTCCTTGCGGGTGGCGCGCCTTGAATTCAGCCCAGCTTTCCAGCCGTGCTGGCAGCATGGCAAGCGACTTGCCCAGCATATCTCCGACGATGGCTTCACCGGTAAACTGTTGCCACCAGCTGTCCGTCTGCCGGTCGTACATGATCAGGTCCGAGTGGCGCAGCAGGCCAGATGTTCCGAAATCCAGCACTGCATCACCGACCCGCCGGTCAAATACAATGGCCGCATTACACAAAGGACAATAGGTGACGGAGACGGGCTTGCCGCCAACGGTGTCGTTGACAATTTCATGCCAGATCATGATGCGCAGCGGGTAGGCCCGGGCATCGCCCTCAATCTCCAGCGACATGACCGGCTCGCGGCCTGAAAGATCGGTGATCCTGGCGACAGGTTCAAATTCCGGGTTGTCGATAGGCGGAATGCCGTCACGCGGGGGACCACCGGAAAAGACTTCTTCCAGCTTCACTGATGTCTTGCTGAAGTCGGTCTTGGTCCACCCCATGCGCTTGAACATTTCGACCGGCTCGAACGATTGGCCATGAACGTAAGCCACGGGCAGCAGCAGCGCGAACAACAACAACATGACGGCAGACAGTTGGCGCATGGCAAGGCCCTCCAGTGAGCTGGCGCATACTGTCCTTGATCACCGGACAAGCGCCAATCAGCTTTGCGTGAGATCAGCGAGAGCGCGGCGCAGGAACTCATTGGTGCCGGGCGTCATGGTAAGCCCTTCGAACTGGCTGACATGGAACCAGCCTGCATCAGATACATCATCACCGGCGACTGGCTCTCCTGACAGCCAGCGACATACAAAGCATGAGATGACATAGTGGAACTCGATGTGACCGGCAGCATCGCGGTGGATGATGTCGATGGCGTCGAGAATGCGCACCGCTTCGGCCACGATGCCGGTTTCCTCGCGCAATTCGCGCACCGCTGCATCACGTGCAGCCTCACCGGGCTCGATGTGGCCACCGGGCAGGCTCCACATGCCAAAGCCCGCCTTCTTGGCGCGCTTGACCAGCAACACCTGTTGATCGCGTACAACAAAGGCACTGGCACCGGGTTGAGGTTTCACAATGGCACGTGTCATGTGTAGTTCAATCGTGGCCCGGTTCATGGCAAGGTCAGAGGCGTTATGTGCGGTCTGTACAGCTTTCGCAAGTCTCCGGAAGAAGTGAAGGCGCTGTTCGGGTATCCCGAGCAGCCCAATTTCCCACCTCGCGATCACGTCGCGCCCGGCCAGCCCATCGCCATTGTGCGCGGCGAACGCGAGAAGCGGCATTTTGCGCTGGTGCGCTGGGGCTTCGTGCCGTCGTGGACGAAGGAGATGAAGCCCGGCAAGCCGCTGATCAATGCACGCTCGGAAACGGTATTCGAGAAGCCGTCGTTCCGCCATGCGATCCGCCGCCGCCGGTGTCTGATCCCGGCGGACGGGTTTTATGAGTGGAAGGGCGACGTGCCGGGGCAAAAGCAGCCATTTCACATTTCCCGCCCTGGTGATGAGCTGTTCGCCTTTGGCGGGATCTGGGAGCACTGGATGGCGCCGGACGGATCAGAGCTTGAAAGTGCAGCCATTCTGACCACCGCACCAAACGCCATGATGGAACCGATCCACAACCGCATGCCGGTCATCATCGAGCCGAAGGATTTCAACAAGTGGCTCGATCACTCACGGCCTGATGGCAAGAACATCATCGATCTGATGAAGCCCATCCGGGACGCGTACCTGGTGGCGCGGGAAACCGAAATGCCAAGGCCGCAGCGCCGCAAGCCGGAAGTGGCCAGCAAGCCAGACCCGCAACCCGTGGCAAAAGCCGATGATCAGTTGAAGCTGTTCTAGTCACGTCAATCAGTGATCAGCTTGCGCGCCATGCACAGCCGTGGCTCCACCTCGTAGCCAAGCGCCTCGTAGAAGCCGCGCACGGCGTCGTTCTCGGCCCGCACCAGCAAGTTGAGCTTCCACACGCCGCGCTGCGTCAGCCAGTGCTCGGCAGCGCGCATGGTGGCCTTGCCAAGCCCCTTTCGCTGATAGTCAGGGTGGGTAGCAACGTAATAGACGATGCCGCGATGACCATCGTGGCCGACCATGACCGACGCGATGACTGTATCACCGTCCATTGCCACCAGCACATCAGACGCCGGACCTGAGCGGGCAAAGGCGATGTCCTTTTGCGGATCGTTCCAGGGCCGCACCAGATCGCAAGCCTTCCACAATTCGATCAGGCCTATGACCTCCTGATCCCGCACCGGGCGATGCTCAATACTGGCCATGGCTCACAGCACCTTGCCGGGGTTCATGATCCCGTTGGGATCGAGCATCTGCTTGATCCCCCGCATCATGGCCATTTCGACCGGCTGCTTGGTGGCTGCCATCTCGTCACGCTTCAGGGTGCCGATGCCGTGCTCGGCACTGATCGAGCCGTGGAGGCCGCGCACGATGGCATGAACCTCGCGGGCGACATCTTCCCAATGGGCCAGAAATGCGTCCTTGTCCGCCCCTACAGGCTGGGAGATGTTGAAGTGGATGTTGCCATCGCCGATATGGCCGAACGGCACCGGCCTGCAGCCGGGGATCATGTGCCTGACCTTGTTGGTGGCAGCATCAAGGAATTCGGGCACTTTCGACACCGGCACGGACACATCGTGCTTGATTGACCCTCCTTCGAGGCGCTGCACCTCTGACATCATCTCGCGCAACCGCCAAAGGTCATCGCGCTGCTGGCCGCTGGCGGCGATCGTTGCGTCGATCACCAGCCCTTCCTCGAGTGCGACTGCCAGGATGCCGGTGGCTGCCTCCTCCATTTCCGGCGCATCATTGAAGCCTGCCAGTTCGAA
>JAWVYF010000048.1:0-13412 GCA_033722845.1 Anderseniella sp.
CATCCACCTTCCTTTACGATCAGGTGCCCGGCACAACCGAACGCGACGGGGTGGAAGCTTATCTCAAATATGCTGTTACAGACTGGGTTGATTTTGCAGCCGCATACACATTCACCCGCGCCAACGATGCCACCGGCGCTCGCCGCCCACGCGTGCCAAAGCATGACATTGTACAGGGGCAGTTCACCCGGCCCGCAGAACGCTGGAACACGGCAACCACAGTACGCATCGTGAGGGATACGCAAGATTTCGCTTTCCAGCTGTTCCCGACGCCGCCAAACCTCGTCCCCATCGACGACTACGTGCTGGTCAATGCCAAGGTGGGCTACGAGCCCATCGACGGTCTTGAGGTTTATGTGCGCGGGGAAAACCTGCTCGATGAAAAGTACCAGGTGGTGCGCGGCTACGGCACGCCCGGTGCGTCGGTCTATGGCGGCTTCACGATGCAGTGGTGATGATACGGGTAGTCAAAAGCATCACGGCGGGGGTGACGGCAGCCTGGCTGCTGGCCGCCCCCGGCTTGGCGCAAGACCCCCTTCCCACCATTGCCTCGCTGAACGTCTGCACCGACCAGCTGGCCATGGCACTGGCCGCACCCGGTCAGCTGAAGTCGGTCTCGGCGCTGGCGCGAGACCCGATGTTGTCGCCCATGCACGAGCAGGCAAACGCCTATTCCGTAAATCGCGGCCTGGCCGAGGAAGTATTCACCCTCAAGCCAGACGTGATCGTCACCGGCACGTTTTCCCTGCACAACACCACAAGCCTGCTTGAACGCCTCGACTTCCGGGTTGAGCCGTTCGGTTACACCCAGACCCTGGACACCATCCCCAACGACATCCGCCGCATGGGCCAGCTGATGGGCCGGACGCAACACGCGGAACAGATGGCGCAACAGTTCGAGGCCCGGCTTGCCGCGCTCAAGCCGCTGAAGTGCAAACGCAAGCCGGTCGCCATTGCCTGGGGCCAGCGCGGCGTGGCGCTGGGCTCGGGCACGCTGGCGCATTCGGTGATCACGGCAGCCGGCTTCGACAACCTCGCCGCCACCAGCGGACATGACGGCATGGCCCCGTTCCCGCTGGAGCTGCTGGTGACCAATCCGCCAGACCTGATCATTCTGCCCCATGCCATGCCGGGCGCACCGGCACTGGCCGACGAGGCACTGCGCCATCCGGTGCTGAAACGGCTACCCGGTACGGTAACGGCCAGTTTCTCCCGTGCGGCTCTGTGGTCGTGCGGCGCACCGTTCACGCTGGATGCCATCGACGAGTTGCGCCAGATGGCAAGCCGCCTGAAACCCTGCCAGCCGGAGCCGGGCTCATGAGCCGCACCACCCTCATTGGCGGCCTGGCAATGCTGGCGCTGGTCCTGATGATCGCCTCGCTGCTGAGCGGGCCTGCCGGGCTTGGGCCGATGACAAGCCTTCGCGCGCTGGTTGCCGGTGGCGATGAGGCAGCCATGCTGATCATGCACGAGATCCGCCTGCCCCGCGCGCTGCTGGCCGCACTCGTTGGCTTCAGCCTCGGTGTGTCGGGTGCGGCGCTCCAGGGGTTCTTGCGCAATCCGCTGGCCGAACCCGGCATCATCGGCGTATCGGCCAGTGCGGCACTTGGCGCCGTGCTGATGTTCTATACCGGCGTGGCCGGCGCCTCGCTGCTGGCCTTGCCTGCAGGCGCACTGGCCGGTGCCGCGGTGTGCGTGGCAGTGTTGATGGCGATTGCAGCAGCACGGGCCTCAACCATCACGCTCATCCTCGCAGGCGTTGCCCTGTCCAGCCTTGCGGCTGCCCTGACATCGCTCATTCTCAACCTGTCGCCCAACCCGTTTGCAGCCTACGAGATCATCTTCTGGCTGCTCGGCTCGCTGAAGGACCGGACGATGGATCACGTCTGGCTGGCACTGCCGGTGATGGCGCTTGGCTGGGCCTGCCTGTGGGCCAGCACCCGCGCGCTGGACGCCCTGACGCTGGGCGAGGAAGGCGCGGCCGGCCTCGGCATCAGCATGGCGCGCACGCGCTGGCTGATCATTGGCGGCGTGGCGCTGAGCGTCGGCGCAGCCACCGCCGTGACCGGGGCGATCGGCTTTATCGGACTGATCGTGCCACATCTCATCCGCCCGCTCACCGACCGGTTGCCGGGTAACCTGTTGCTGCCATCGGGCCTGGGCGGGGCCGCACTTCTGACCGCTGCCGACATTGCCGCGCGCTCGGCCATTGCAGAGCGCGAACTGAATGTCGGCGTGGTGACCGCCCTGATCGGCGCACCCTTCTTCCTGTGGCTGGTGGTGCGCTCGCGCCGGGAGGTGTTCTGATGAGCCTCGTGACGCAACGGGTCAGCGTGACCCTGGGCAGCGCACAAGTGGTGCGCGATGTCTCGCTCACCCTGGAGCCCGGCATGGTGACCGGCTTGCTTGGCCCCAATGGCGCCGGCAAGTCCACCCTGATGCGCGCCATGGCCGGTCAATTGCCGTTTGAAGGCTCAATCCATCTTGATGGGCAGGCATTGAGCAGCATGGATGAGGCCACCCGGGCCCGGCACATCGCGTGGCTGCCGCAAACCCGGCAGGTGAGCTGGTCCTTGAGCGTGGAAAACCTTGTCGCGCTGGGCCGCCTGCCCTGGCATGGCTGGCGGCGCACCCGGTCTGCCGGCGACCACGAGATCTGCCGCGCAGCCATGCAGATGATGGACGTGGAAGCGCTCGCTTCCCGGCCTGTCACGGAGCTTTCAGGCGGCGAGCAGGCACGGGTTCTGCTGGCGCGTGCCGTGGCTCAGGATACACCCGTGCTGCTGGCCGACGAACCTGCCGCCGGCCTCGACCCGGCTCACCAGATGTCGATGATGGCAGCGCTTCGTCAGCTTGCCGGCAAGGGGCGCAGCGTTCTGGTGTCGCTGCACGACCTGTCGCTGGCGGCACGCTGGTGCGACCGTATCGTGGTGATGAAGGAGGCAACCATTGCCGCCACCGGTTCACCTGACGAGGTGATGACGGAAGGTTTGCTGCGCGACGTGTACGGCATCAACGCCGAAATCGGACATGACCAATGCGGGCTGTGGCTTGCGCCACTCGGCCTGACCCGGCAAGGAGACACCGGATGAACGAACTGCTGAGCAATACCTCAGGCGTGCTGCAGACGCTGGTTGACAAGGGCGGGCCGACCATGATCGCGCTTGGTCTTCTGTCGGTCGCAGTTGTGGCGGTATTCGTGGCGCGCGCACTGGCGCTGGCGTTCGCCGGGCGGCCAAGTGCAGAGCTGACGTCGGCTGCACGCGAAGCTGCCGCAGGCGCCGACCGGTCACGACTGGAGGCTGCTGCAGCGCGCGAAACAGGCCGCCTGCGATCAGGCTTCCGGTTCATGGATCTTGCCGTCACCGCCGCGCCGCTGCTGGGCCTGCTCGGTACCGTGCTGGGCATGATCGAGGCATTCCGCCAGCTGGAGGCCGCCGGCACGAGGGTCAACCCGTCGCTGCTGGCAGGCGGCATCTGGGAAGCCTTGCTGACCACCGCTGCCGGCATGGTGGTGGCGCTGGTGGCGCTGACCTGCCTGTCGGTGCTGGAAAGCCTGGCGGAGCGGGCGAGTGCGCGCACCGAAGCCCAGGTCAACGCCATCCTTGCGCAAGGTGCCTGACCAGATGAGCGGCTTCCGGATGACACAGCCAGACCGGAACCGGCGCGGGCCTGACCTGACGCCGGTGATGGACGTGGTGTTCATCCTGGTGGTGTTTTTCCTGGTGGTGTCGACATTCTCGGAAACGCTGGTCAAGCCGATGCAGGTGAGCCTGCCGGGCGCGTCAACAGCGGCATCTTCACCGCAACGTGCTGCCGAGCTGAAGCTGTCTGCGCGCGGCATGACACTCGACGGTGAGGCTGTGAGCCCGGTTGAACTGGCAAGCCGCCTGAGCGGGCTGGAGGACAGGCCGCTGATCATCGTGGCGGCTGGTGACGCGCCCTATCAGGCGCTGGTCGACGCACTGGATGGCGCACAAGCAGCAGGCCTTGGCAACGTCAAGGTAGAGACGGAACGGGGGCTTGCAAAATGAGCGCCTCATTCTCGCTGCCCCGGCCTCAACGGCGCAAACCGGCTGCAGCCATCCTGCCGCTGATCAACGTGGTGTTTCTGCTGTTGATGTTCATCGTGCTGGCCGGCGTGATCCGCACGCCTGACCCGTTTGCACTGACCCCGCCGTCCGCTGCCGAGGGTGAACGCGCCGATGCCGCAGACCCGGATACGACGCTGTTTGTGTCCGCCACCGGGGAAGTCCGGTTCCGCTCAGCTGCGGGCGAAGACGCCATCATGGCCGAGGTCAGCAGGCTTTCAGCTGCTGGCGAAGTGGAGCGCCTCACCTTGCGTGCGGATGCGAAGGTTCCCGCCGCCCGGATCGTCAAGCTGGTTGAAGCCTTGCGCGCAACCGGCATCGGGGCAGTCGAACTGCAGGCAGAGCGGAGGCCGTGATGCGCTGGGTACTGCCTGCCATAGCCGTATCGCTGGCACTGCATGGCGCGCTGCTGGGCTGGCTTGGCAACGGCAGTGACACATTGCCGGGAAGCGAAGCACAGGTGAAAAGCACGGTGATCGTGTTCGACACCCCGCCGGCCCTGGCGGTCAGTGCTGCCGATGGCAGCGACAATGATCGCACCAGCACCGCCGCAGCAGATGGATTGGCGAGCACCGAAGATCCGTTGGCACCGGTTCCGGTTGCTGAGCCGGAGCCTGAACCGGAACCTGTGACGAGGCCGGAACAGGCCGTCGAAGCAGAGCCGGCACCGCAAGCAGATGCTGCGACCGAAACGGTTGAGCAGGAAGTAACCCCAGCCGCGCCGGAACCGGCAACCGAAACGGCAGCCGTGCCGCTGCCCCGGGTCAAGCCGGCCTTGCCAGATGATGTGGCAGACCGCATCGCTCAGGAAAAGGCGGAGCGTGCGGCAGAAGCCGAACGCGAAGCCGAGGCGCGCCGCAAGGCCGAGGCCAAACGCAAGGCCGAGGCCAGAAAACGCGCTGACGAAAGGCGAAAGGCCCAAGCGAAACGCAAGGCAGATGCAAAGCGCAAGGCGGACGCAAAGCGCAAGGCTGCATCCAGGCAGGCCGCGTCGAAACGGGCCAGTGCGGGGCGCAAGGGCGGCGCGTCCGCCGGAGACAAGCGCGCCTATGCCCGCCGGGTGCTGTCGCACATCCAGCGCCACAAGCGCCATCCGGGCGGCTCGGCAGGTGCTGGCGTGGTGCGGCTCGCGGTACGCATCTCGGGATCGGGAAGCCTCAGCTCGGCCCGCGTCGCCCGCAGCTCCGGCAACGCATCGCTCGACCGGGCAGCCGTGGCCACGGCACGGCGCGCCTCGCCTTACCCTGCCCCGCCGGGTGGGGCTGCGTTCTCGTTTACGGTGTCGCTGCGCTACACCCGGTGACGGCACGGCTTGGCAGCAACCCGGCTTGTCCTGTATGGGAACTCCCATGAACAACACCACAGCTGACATGGCCCGCAGGTTTTCCGTCGCGCCAATGATGGACTGGACCGATCGCCACTGCCGGATGTTTCACCGGCAGCTGACCGCGCGGGCGCTGCTGTATACCGAAATGCTGACCACCGGCGCGGTGATCCACGGCGACCGTGATCACCTGATGGGTTTCAGCGATGCCGAACACCCGGTTGCGCTTCAGCTTGGCGGATCGGACGAAAAAGAGCTGGCCGAAGCCGCCCGTATTGGCGAAGGGTTCGGCTACGACGAGATCAACCTCAATTGCGGCTGCCCGTCCGACCGGGTGCAGTCGGGCCGGTTCGGGGCCTGCCTGATGGCCGAACCCGACACCGTGGCACGCGGCGTGGAAGCCATGCGCGCCGCAGTCAAGGTGCCAGTCACGGTCAAATGCCGCATCGGCATTGATGACCAGGACACAGAGGAAGACTTCAACCGTTTCATAACGGCGGTTGCCAATTCCGGCTGCGACACCTTCATCGTGCATGCCCGCAAGGCCTGGCTTCAGGGCCTTTCGCCGAAGGAGAACCGGGATATCCCGCCGCTGGATTATGACCGCGTCTATCGATTGAAGCAGGCCCGGCCAGACCTGACCATCGTCATCAATGGCGGCATCGAGGATCTGGACGATTGCGAGCAGCATCTGGCCCGTGTCGATGGCGTGATGCTGGGCCGCGCCGCATACCAGCGGCCCTGGCTGCTGGCGGATGTCGACCGGCGCATCTTTGGTGAAGCAGTGAACCCTGTTTCAAGCCGTGCCGGGGCGGTCGAAGCGTTGCTGCCCTACGTGGAACAGCGCCTCGCAGGCGGAGATTACCTGACCCGCATCACCCGGCACATGCTGGGGCTTTACCACGGCTGCCATGGCGGGCGGCACTGGCGGCGCATGCTGTCGGAAGACGCCAGGCGCGATGGCGCCGGCATCGAGCTGCTTCGCGAAGCACTGCAGCTGATCGAACAGGCTGCTGCCACCCGCGCCGCCGCGGAATGAAATCAGGCTGCCTGCTTGCGCTTGGGGATCACGTCGAACGCCACGCAAATACGCTTGCTGTCCGATTTGAACGGTACCGTGCCGTGGTACATGAAGGCCGGAAAGAGAAGCATCAGGCCCTCGCTTGGCTTGACCGTCTCAACCGGAAACTCGGCCTTGAACGGCAGCTCTTCCGGCGGGCGCCCCATCTCGAAGGCCCCCGCATTGTCTGCCCCGGAACCTGACACCTCATCGGGAATGGTCACGTAATAGCAACCTGAAAGATAGCCCGACATGTGGATGTGTGGCTTCTGGTTGCCCTCGCCGTCCAGCACCGCCGACCACGCATAGATGTCGTAGTCGTCGGGCTTTTGCGACAGGAAGGGATGGCCGTCATCATTGTATGCGGTGGCGAAATACTCATCGACCGCACGCCGCATGAGTGCTTCAAGCTCCTTCACCGGCCCACCTTCAGCATTGTTGATGTCCGGCCCGATGCGCAGCTTGGGGTGGTGCCAGGTCGGATGATCTTCCGGCGGCATTTCCAGCCGGTCATGGCCAAGTACAACGCCTTCCAGCGCCCGGTTGAACTCATCCAGTCCGGCATAGGCTTCCGGCGGCGCCACCGTGTGGCCCTTGACGAAGCGGGAGAAGTCAAACCACTTCGACACCTCTGAAGTATTGCCGCACTCCACCTCGAGCAAGGCCAGAAACGCCATTGCCTCAATGTCGGCAGGCAGCGCTTCAAGCCAGCCGGCGGCATGGCGATGAGCCTCGTCGATCCGGCCAAGCTCGATCAGCGCAGCAATCAGGTTGGAATAGACATCGCGGTCAACCGGCCCCTGTGCCAGCGCCCGGATATAGAGCTCGGACGCGCGGGTGAGCTGACCGGACATCTGCGCAGCAATGCCGGTAGACTTCAGCAGGCTTGCATTGTCCGGCAGCTTCTTGACCGCAGCCTCGAAAATGACCAACGCATCACGCCACCGCTCTGCCCCGCACAAAAGGTTGGCGTGGCGCAATCGCAGGTTCATGTCGCCCGGCCGCATGGAAATGGCGCGCTCGATGAGCCGCAAAGCGCCTTCATGATCCCCGGCCAGCACATGAAACTGGGTGAGGTTCGCAATCACCGCTGCCGGGTCTGGCGCGCGTTCGGCCGTCGTGGCAGCGATGCCAAGGTGTTCCAGCGCCTTGTCGCGATGACCAAGGGCTAGCCAACAGCGCGCCGACAGGGTCTGCGCCCGCATCATGCCCGGGGCCGCTGATGTGACGTCCTGCAGTATTTCGAGGGCTTCACGCGGCTGCCCTGCACCAAACAGTGCGGCGGCTTGTTCGATTTTTTCTTTCAACCCTTTGTCGCTCCATGGAAAAGAGTATCGGGCCCCTCGTTTTCAATCGCGCGCAACTTATCAAGTTTCGCCTGTCAGATGCTAGACCATGTGACGCAGCCATCCACCGTGCAAATCAGCACGAGGTGCGGCGCTGTAACGCCTTCAAACCGTGCCCACAGCGGCCTAATTGAAGCACCATGACAAACTCGCTGAGTGTGCCGGACAAACAGATTGCCGCCCGCCCTGCCATCCGGGCCTGGCTGGCGCTCATGGCCGTATTGGTGTTCGTGATGGTGATCGTCGGCGGCGCAACGCGGCTGACCGATTCCGGCCTGTCGATCACCGAATGGCAACCCATTCTGGGGGCTATCCCGCCGCTCAACGAAGCCGACTGGCTGGAAGCGCTGGAAAAGTACCGGCAAATTCCGGAATACCAGCTCATCAACAAGGGCATGAGCCTGGAAGACTTCAAGTTCATCTACTGGTGGGAATGGGGACACCGCTTCCTGGGCCGCTTCATCGGCATCGCGTTCTTTGTGCCATTGATGTTCTTCTGGCTGACCGGCCGGCTGGAACGCTCACAACTGCCGCGCCTGCTTGGACTGTTCCTGCTGGGCGGGCTGCAGGGTGCGCTTGGCTGGTACATGGTGATGTCCGGTCTGGTTGAACGCACCGACGTGAGCCAATATCGCCTGTCTGCCCACCTGACACTTGCCACGGTCATCTTTGCCGCCCTCGTATGGACGGGGATGGGTTATGGCAACTCGCGACGGCCCGCCGCGTGGACGGTACCGCTGGGAGCGGGTGCATTTGCCATCGTGGTTCTGATCATTGCGCAGACAGCGTTGGGCGGCTTCGTGGCCGGGCTGGACGCCGGCATGGCCTACAACACCTGGCCGCTGATGGACGGCAAGGTCATACCCGACGGGCTGATGGTGATGAACCCGGCCTGGCGCAACTTCTTTGAAAATGCACTGACAGTGCAGTTCCAGCACCGCATGGTGGCTTACCTGATTACAGGGGTCGTGATCTGGCAGGGCTTGCGTGGCATGGCCGAGAACAACCCGCCGGCGGTGCGCTCATCCGCCATGGCAATGTTGCTCGCGGTGTTCGCTCAGGTTGCCCTGGGCATCTGGACCGTTATGGCGCAAGTGCCGATTTCACTGGGCCTGCTGCACCAGGGCGGCGCGCTTGTGCTGCTGGCGGTTAGCCTGTGGCATGTACATGCCTTGGCGACGTTGCCGTTAACCACGTCATCGTTGCGCCCGCAAACAGCCTAACCCAGATCAAAAGTCCGGTACGTGTACGCACAGGCGGACGGCCAGCAACTTCAACACGCCCATCGACAACCAGTGCCCGGGCGATCGGGGCCAGCGGGGCAAGCGGGTCAACTGCATCTTCTGACGAGTTGACTCACATCAAGGTGCGCTGTGCTGGCTGGCCTAGTGTCAGCTTTTATTGACACTTGTGTCTCTCCCGCACTGATGGAGCATCCGATGCCTGATCCGGCTTACATTCTGGAAAAATATCCCAAGCCGGTGCCGCGCTACACCAGCTACCCGGCCGCGCCACATTTCCGGGAGGGACAGGGCAAGCCGCTGATGAAGCAGCTGCTGGCCGGGCTGGACACGAAGACACCCGTTTCGGTGTACGCGCACATTCCGTTTTGCGACAAGCTGTGCTGGTTCTGCGGATGCCATACACGCCACACGCTCAAGCACGCGCCCATCGAGGCCTATATCGGATCGCTCGAGCAGGAGATCGCGCTGATTGGCGAAAGGACCGGGCACCGCACGCCTGTGGCGCAACTGCATCTGGGCGGTGGCTCGCCAAGCCTGCTGACCCCGCAAGACTGCACGCGCATTCGCCAGGCGCTGGAAACCGCTTTCACCTTCGGCCATGACAGTGAGATCAGCGTCGAAATCGACCCTTCGGACGTAACACCCGACACCCTGAAGGCGATGCAGATCATCGGGCTGACGCGGGCCAGCATCGGCGTGCAGGACTTTGACGAAACGGTCCAGCGGGCCATCAACCGCCCGCAGTCCTTTGAGTTGACCCGCGATGTTGCGGCTGCACTGCGTGATGCCGGCATCGGCTCGCTCAACATTGATGCGCTGTACGGCTTGCCGCTGCAAACCCGCGACCGGCTGGCAAAAACCATCGAGAAGGTCATCTCCATTTCACCGGACCGGGTTGCGCTGTTCGGCTATGCCCATGTGCCTTGGATGAAGAAGCATCAGCAGATGATCCGCGAGGATGACCTGCCCGGCGCACTGGAGCGCTTCGAACAGGCGGAGATGGCCGCAGCGATGCTGTGCGAGGCAGGCTATGAACGCATTGGCATAGACCACTTTGCAAAGCCTGAAGACCCGCTGGCCGTGGCCGCACGGCATGGCCGCCTGCATCGCAACTTCCAGGGCTACGTGACCGACGCTTGCGAAACGCTGATCGGGCTGGGTGCATCTTCCATCGGCCGGTTTGCCGGTGGATACATCCAGAACATCGTGGCCACCGGGCAGTACCAGACCGCCGTGGCAAACGCTCACCTGCCTGCCGCAAAGGGCCTCGCCCTGACCGACGACGATCACGTGCGTGGCTGGATGATCGAGCGGTTGATGTGTGACTTCGAGATCCGCTTTGATCAGCTGGAAGCCCGCTTTGGCGGTGCCGCAGCCGGCTATGGCGACGAAGCCCTCGCCATTGCAGCAGCTGAAACGGACGGGCTGTGCGAAGCCGATATGGACGGGTTCCGGATACCGGAAGAAGCCCGCGCCTTCACGCGCATCGTGGCGGCGCGCTTTGACGCCTACCTGAACGCCTCCGGCGCACGCTATTCCCGCGCGGTATAGACCAAATCAAAGACCCCGCCGGACAGAACCCGGCGGGGCGCCTTGTCATTGATACGTCAGGCTGGTGCTGTCTCAGCTCATGGCCTGGTCGAGGTCGGCGATAATGTCGGCCGGGTCTTCGATGCCGATCGACAGGCGCACCACATCCGGCCCTGCCCCGGCTTTGGCCAGCTGGTCTTCGCTGAGCTGCGAGTGGGTGGTCGACGCCGGATGAATGATCAGCGACCGGGTGTCGCCCACATTGGCCAGGTGCGACAGGAGCTCGACCTTGGACACGGTGCCGACGCCTGCGTCATAGCCACCCTTGAGGCCAAACGTGAACACCGCGCCAGACCCCTTGGGGCAGTACTTCTTGAAATTGGCGTGGTCCTTGTCACCCGGCAACGCTGCATAGCTGACCCAGGAGACGCGATCATCGTTGGACAGCCATTCGGCCACCTTCAGGGCGTTGTCGCAATGCTTCTGCATGCGAAGCGACAGCGTTTCCATGCCGGTCAGGATCATGAAGGCATTGAACGGCGAGATCGCCGGCCCGAGATCGCGCAAGCCCAGCACCCGGCAGGTGATGGCAAACGCGATATTGCCGAATGTCTCCCACATCACCATGCCGTTATAGGAAGCGTTGGGCTCGCTGAGCATCGGGAACTGGCCCTTGTTCTTGCCCCAGTCGAAGTTGCCGCCGTCGACAATGATGCCGCCCATTGAGTTGCCGTGCCCGCCGAGGAATTTGGTGGCCGACTGCACCACGATGTTGGCACCGTGCTCGATGGGGCGGCACAGATAGGGCGAGGCCAGCGTGTTGTCCACGATCAGCGGTACGTGAGCCTTGTTCGCGACCGCTGCGATGGCGGCAATGTCGGTCACGCGGCCACCCGGGTTGGCGATGGACTCGATGAAGATAGCCTTGGTCTTGTCCGAAATGGCGCTTTCGAATGTGGAGATGTCATCAATGTCGGCCCAGACCACATTCCAGCCAAACGACTTGAACGAGTGGTTGAAGGCATTGATCGAGCCACCATAGAGCTGGCGCGCCACAACGATTTCGTCACCCGGCTGCATCAGCGAGTGGCAGATGATCAGCTGGGCCGAGTGGCCGGACGCCACCGCCAGCGCCGCCGTGCCGCCCTCAAGCGCGGCGACTTTTTCTTCAAGCACCGCCTGGGTCGGGTTCATGATGCGGGTGTAGATATTGCCGAACGCGCGCAGCGCAAACAGGTCGGCTGCATGCTGGGCATCGTCGAACACAAACGAGGTGGTCTGGTAGATCGGCGTTGCGCGCGCACCGGTGGCCGGGTCCGGCTTGGCGCCGGCATGAATGGCAAGGGTATCAAAACCGGGTTTGTGGTCGCTCATCTGGGGTGTTCCTCCTGCAGCAGAAAATCCGTTCTGCGCGCCTTCTAGCAAAGGGCGTCAGAACAAACAATCGTTCTTTCTAAGGAACGCGCCTTACTCAGGCGATGATCCGTTCTGCCAGCCATCCGACACCGAAGGCCAGCAACGCGGCTGACGACCCTATCAGCAAGGTTTCCAAGCCCGAGCGCCACCAGGGCGCCAGCGACCAGCGGCTCTTGACCATGCCAATCAGGAAGAACGCGGCCAGCGTTGCCACCAGCGCAACCTCAAAAGCGCGAGCCAGACCGGCCATGTACGGCAGCAGCGGAATGAGGCCAAACAGAATGAACGACACGAACGTCGAGGCACCGGACCTGAATGGCGAACGCAGGTTGGTGGACAGGCCGTACTCCTCCACCAGCATCGTATCGATCCAGGTTTTGCGGTTTGAGGTAATGGCCGCAACCGCATCCTCCAGCGCCGGGCCGCCCAGCCCCTTCAGCTTGAGAATCTCACGGATCTCGTTGCGCTCACCGTCGGGGTCGATCTCGACATGGCGTTCCTCGATCTCGCGGAAGCGGGCAAGCTCGTCCACTTCAGTCTTGGTGCCCGAGTAGTTGCTGGCTGCCATCGACAACCCGTCGGCCAGCAGGTTGGCGACACCAAGTATGAGGATAACCTTGCTGGACAGCCCTGCCCCGACCACGCCGGCAACAATTGCGAAGGTGGTGATGGACCCGTCGATGCCACCATACACCCAGTCGCGCAGGTAGTTCGGGGTGTTGTCGGCCAGCAGGCGCTGGCGGATCGCTTCGCTGGAATGATCATGTTCAAGCTGCATGGCAAAAGGTGCTCCCGGTGACATTCCAGAATGGATCGCGAAGCAGCCTAGCCCGGCCGGAGCGGCACCGGATTGCGCCGTGTCAAATTCAGGGCGCGTTAACCTGAACAGTTTTGTTCAAAACTGGCGTATTGCAGAAATCCGTGCACAAACTTATGAATAGACGTGGCATTGGATGTTGCAAAGCATCGAAGCCGCCAAGGTCCAGCCCTGCGCCATCCCCCGGTTGGGGCTGGACCTTGCACCTAAAGCCACTTAAGTACCTGAAATTCATATATCTTTATAGACGCGCCCAAACCTGAAAAGGTATTGGCCGACGCTGGAAACGGCTGTTTCACGATTATCCAGTTTCCGAATCCAGTATCCGCAATACGAATCACCATCCTCCCCGTTCGCGATTTTCGGACCACACACGTTGACAACGCCAAGAGACGGTAGTGGATTTGTTGCATCATAAGTGTTGCATCACACCGCCTGCCGCTGTCGCGTTACGGATCCCATGCCCTGCATTCGCAGCGCGAGGCAGCTGCCTATTGCGATGAGGTGTTCAAGGGGTTTCAGGAATTCTCGTTTGATTGCAACGAGGGAGACCGGTTTCTGTGTTCGGGCGTGGTCAGAACCAG
>JAWVYF010000049.1:0-13412 GCA_033722845.1 Anderseniella sp.
AAGCTCTATGGCGCATCGGCAAGTGGCGTGATGGAAATTGACGGTGGCCAGAACACCCCGCGGCTGGCCGGCAAGTTGACCGCAACGGGGGCTGATACAAAGGCACTGCTGAAGGATTTTGCCAGTATCGGGCGGATTGCCGGCAAGGCCGATATTCGCCTTGATCTTGCCGCCAGCGGGCGCTCGCAGGCGGAGATGGTATCCACCTTGTTGGGCACCGCGCGGCTGGCGATCCGTGACGGTGAGCTTGAAGGTGTGGACGTGACGGGCCTGGTGAGCGGGGTACAGCGCTCCATCCTCGATGGCTGGAGCGATGGCGCGAACGGCTCGACCCGGTTCGAGGCCCTGTCGGCAGACTTTGCCGTCAAGGACGGCATTGCCGAAACGCGGCAGCTGCTGGTCACTGACCAGGGCTTCCGGATCGAAGGTGGCGGCCAGGCTGACATCCTGCGGCGCCGGTTGAACTTCAAGGTTGCCCCGCAAGTGGCCACAGGAAATGGCTCGGGCACGACCGCATTGCCGGTGCCGGTGGTGATCGCCGGACCGTGGGCTTCCCCGCGCATCTATCCCGATATCGAAGGCATTCTGAAAGACCCGCAATCGGCATTCGACACGCTTGGCAAGCTTGGCGTAAACATCGACGGTGCCAGCCAGTCGCTGCGTGGTGAAGCGGAGAAGCTGCTGGGCAAGGACGGAGCCAAACAGGCCGAAGAACTTGGTGGCAAGGTGCTCAAGGACCTGTTGAAGCTGGGCGAGTGAGACATGGGACAGTGCGACAACGGAGCGGTGCAATGATCCGGGTGCAAAGCGAACCATTCGACCTTGGCGAGGAACTGGCCCGGTTGCGGGACGGCAATCATGCCATTGGTGGTACGGCCATCTTTCTGGGCTCGGTTCGCGACATGAACCTTGGTGACAGGGTGTCTGCGATGACGCTGGAGCACTATCCCGGCATGACCGAGAAGGCGCTGGCCGACATCGACCGCGAGGCCAACGAACGCTGGCCACTGGATGCCAGCCTGATCGTGCATCGCCATGGCCGCATGGAGCCGGGCGAGGACATCGTACTGGTGATTACCTGCTCGGCGCACCGAGAAGCCGCATTCGAGTCATGCCAGTTCCTGATGGATTGGCTGAAGACAAAGGCGCCGTTCTGGAAACTTGAAGAAGACGGCGATGTCGATGGCGCAAAGTGGGTCGATGCACGCGAGAGCGACGACAAGGCTGCCCAGCGCTGGACCCGCCAAGACGGCAGCCGGTGACAAAGGTCGTACCGTTCAAGCGCCGCCGCCGCGCGCGACGGCCCCGGCAGCCGCGCGGGCAAGGTTGGTGGCAGCGGGCCAAGGACTATGGTGGTTTCCTGATCCTGACGGTGGTGCTGGTAGCAGCTGCCAGCTACTTTCCGATTGGCGGCGCAAGCGGCAATGTTATTGCAGTAGATGGTGACAGCCTGCGCCCGCGTGAAGGCGGAGCCGACATCCGGTTGCACGGTATTGATGCACCGGAGCTTGGCCAGCGCTGTGAGAATGCGCAAGGCAGGCAATACAATTGCGGCACGGCGGCCCGCGATCACCTGCGCAAGCTGATTGGCGGGCGGGACGTGACCTGCAAGACGATGGACGTTGACCGCTATGGCCGCACCGTGGCGGTGTGCCGGGCTGGTGACACGGAGCTCAACCGGCAAATGGTGCTGGACGGCTGGGCGCTGGCTTACCGGCAACACGAGCATCGCTATATCGGCAACGAGGCAACGGCGCGCAACAACAGGCGCGGGGTGTGGCAGGGCCGGTTTGAACGGCCCGGCGACTGGCGCGCAATGTACAGAAGCGATGCCTCGGCGGACTGAGCAGCACTGAATTCAGCGCCAGAATGAACGGCTCAGCACCACGAGAACTGTGAAGAACTCGAGCCGGCCAAGCAACATGGCGATGGCGAGCAATATTTTCGCGCCAGCGTCGAGATTGGCGTAAGTGCCGGCCGGACCAACAATGTGACCAAGGCCCGGACCCACGTTGGTAATGGTCGCGGTAGCACCGGACAGCGCTGTTATCAGATCGAGGTTGAAGAACGACAATGCGATGGTGAACACCATCACCGACAGGAACATCACCGTCACGTAAGCCAGCACGGAGGTGGCAATGTCGTTGGTGATGCGGCTGTCATTGAAGTTCAGAACGATGATCCGGTTGGGGCTCATCAGCTGGCGCAGATAGCCGGACGCGGTCATCATCATGACCTGCAGCCTGAAGGTCTTAAGCCCGCCCGTGGTGGAGCCGGTGCAGCCCCCCAGAAACATCAGCGCGAAGAACAGGCCCATGATGCCCGAGCCCCAGTTGGTGTAGTCGCCCAGCGCATATCCGGTGGTGGAAATGATCGAGACGACATTGAACATCACGATGCGCAAGGCATCGAGGAACGGCTCGTCGTGGCGCACGTAGTACCACAAGGTAACGGTGAACACCGCCAGTCCTGCGATCTGCAGGAAGCCACGGACCTGGGCATCGTTCCACACGGCAAGGGATTTCGACCGCACCATCTTGACGTACAGCACCAGCGGCATGCACGAGCCCAGCATGAACATGATGGCGATCCAGTGGATGGCCTTGTCCTCGAAGAAGCCGAAAGACTTGTCATGGGTCGAGAAGCCCGCAGTCGACACCGTTGTCATGGCGTGGTTGAGCGCATCGAATGCCGTCATGCCGGCCAGGTAATAGGCAATGCCGCAGGCAATGGTCAGGCACAGGTAGGTGACCGCGATGAGACTGATCACCTCACCGACGCGCGGCATGAACTTGTCGGACCGGTCAGAGCTTTCGGTGCGGAACAGCTGCATGCCGCCCACGCGCAGGAAGGGCAGCATGACCAGCGCCATGACGACGATGCCGACGCCGCCGATCCACTGCAGGATGGAGCGCCACAGCAACATGCCGGGTGGCAGGTGATCGAGCCCGGTCAGTACGGTTGCGCCCGTGGCGGTCAACCCCGAGACAGCTTCGAACAGTGCGTTGGCCACCGAGGCATCGCGGCCAATGAACATGAACGGGATCGACGCCATGATGCACAGAATGATCCAGCTGAGCACGGTCAGCACGAAGCCTTCCTTGAGCGAGACCTCCTCCGACCACCTGCCCCGGCTCACCAGCACCAGCATGAGGCCGAGAAACCCGGTCAGGAATGCCGACATGGCGAACACCTGCCAGTCGTCATTGCTGCTGACGATGTCGGTGATGGCAGGCGGGAACATGAAAAGGGTCAGCACCAGCAACATCATGCCGATGACGAAGAATACCCTGGCGAGATCGATGGACTGGCGGGAACGGCCCAGCCTGGCCGTGGCGGCAGAAGATCTGATGGTATCCGTCATGAATGCCCTGCTGCCCCTGATTTCCGTGTCTGGCCCGGCCGCTGGTGCCGCATGGGCCATGACCACCTTAACTGAAAAACCGGGCTGGTGCTGCCGGAGAGAATTGAACTCTCGACCTCTCCCTTACCAAGGGAGTGCTCTACCCCTGAGCTACGGCAGCAAGGCCATGCCGGTTTGTGCGCGAACGGTACAAATACCTGATTCAGTGCTCGCGCCGGAAATCACGGAGCGCGTAATGCCACAGCCATGTGCCGACTGCAAGCACGTTTGAACGGGTGCGGCAGCTTGTAAATCTGGTGCGTCTCGGTAATAAACCGCCACGACGTGACAAACGGACAACTTTGCTCATGACACGCGAGACCAGACAGGAGCGGGAAAAGCGGCTGGCAGAAGCGTTGCGCCGCAATCTCAGCCGCCGAAAACAGGCCACGCGCGGCGAAAAGAATGCGGACCGCGTGCAAACCGGCAGCGATGGTGGCAGCAAACGCGAACCGGATCAGACCTGACAACCAGCCGTTGCCCCTGCGTCACAAGTATACTTGCCGGTTTGGCGCGCATTGTGCATGAAACGGCCACAAAGTCGCGCCATGCCAAAACTGGACTTGGCACCATCGGGGCGTAAAGGCAGACTTCAAGGGGAAGCAGGGGACTATGGACCGCATCAGAATTGCCGGTGGCAACAAACTCAATGGCGAAATCCACATTTCGGGTGCCAAGAACGCCGCCCTGCCGTTGATGATCGCAAGTCTGCTGACGCCGGAGACACTGACCCTGCGCAACCTCCCCCGGCTGGCAGATGTACAGCTGCTGAAACGCATTCTGCACAATCACGGCGTGGACCAGCACACCAAGGGCCGCCGCGCCGGCGAGATGGTTGGCGGGGGCGAAACGGTCAACTTCACCGCCGCCGAGATTGCCGACACCACAGCACCGTATCATCTTGTCTCGCGGATGCGGGCAAGCTTCTGGGTGCTGGGTCCGTTGCTGGCGCGCTGCCATAAAGCACGCGTATCGCTGCCGGGAGGATGTGCAATCGGCACCCGTCCGGTGGACCTCTACCTCAGCGCACTGCGTGAAATGGGCGCGGAGATCGACATCGATCAGGGTTACGTCGTGGCGCGTGCGCCAGGTGGCCTGAAGGGCGCCACGATCAGTTTTCCGAAGGTTTCTGTGGGTGCAACGCACGTCACCTTGATGGCCGCGACGCTGGCCAGGGGCCGGACGGTGATCGAGAATGCCGCGCGTGAGCCAGAAGTGAGCGACGTTGCCAACTGCCTGGTCAAGATGGGGGCAAGGATCGATGGCATCGGCACATCCACCCTCACCATCGACGGCGTCGAGAAACTGCATGGCGCCACTCACTCGGTGCTTGCAGACCGGATCGAAACCGGCACCTACGCCATGGCCGTGGCGATGACCGGTGGCGATGTTCTGCTGCGCGGAGCGAATGCACAAGACCTGCAAGCAGCACTTGATGTGCTGGAAGAGGCAGGCGCGAAAATCAACTGCAGCGACGAGGGCATCCGCGTGGCGCGCAACGGCAACGGCCTGCAGCCGGTCAACGTTGAAACACAGCCGTTTCCAGGTTTTCCGACCGATCTGCAAGCCCAGTTCATGGCGCTGATGACCAAGGCAGGCGGCACCTCCGTTATTCGCGAGACAATTTTCGAGAACCGGTTCATGCATGTACAGGAACTGGCCCGGCTGGGTGCCGACATCTCGCTCGACGGTGACACAGCAACGGTCAAGGGCGTAGACGTGCTGCACGGTGCTGAAGTGATGGCAACGGACCTGCGGGCTTCTGTTTCGCTGGTCATCGCGGCTCTTGTTGCCGAAGGCGAAAGCACGCTGCATCGCGTGTACCACCTTGACCGCGGCTTCGAAACGCTGGAAGAAAAGCTCAGCGCTTGTGGCGCGGACATTTCTCGCATTTCAGACTGACGCCGGCGTTTTCGCGCGCCGGCCAGTCCAGACTTCAACTGGCGGCATGACAGACAAATCTATCAAACTGGCGGCGCTCGACAATGATGACCTGGCGGTGATTTCGGCTCACCTGCAGGACGCGATCATGCGCGTTGGCGATATCCGCTGGATGAAGAGACAATCCAAGCTGGCACTGGCGGCCAGGCGCTACGATCACCTGAAAGCAGGTGGCGATGCTGCGCGGGGCGAACGCAAGCTGTCGGCAATGCAGGTATCGCGGGTCAACCGGGTCAGCGCAAGCAACATCCGCATGAACGACAAGGATGCGGTGCTATCGCTGCTGGCGATCACGTTCGAGCCGGGCGATACAGCGCCGGAAGGAACCATCGTGCTGACGTTTTCGGGCGGCGGCACAATCCGAGCCGATGTGGAATGCATAGAAGTCGCCATGGCAGACCTTGGACCAAGCTGGCAGGCACGGGGACGGCCCGAACATGACACCGGCGATGATGAAACGGGAGACAGCCAGTCATGACGCGTTTGCTTGATTCAGGGTCAACCGATTTCGAAACTCGCTTCCAGCAGCTGCTTGGCGACAAGCGCGAGCAATCAGCCGACGTGAACGATGCGGTTGCAGCTATCCTGTCTGACGTCCGTGCCCGGGGCGACGAGGCAGTACGCGAGTACACGGAGAAGTTCGATCGCTTCGACTTGCCTGCCTCAGGTGCACGGATGAGCCAGGACGATATCAATGCCTGGGCTGCCAAGTGCGAGCCGGAGGTGGTGGATGCGCTGGAGGCAGCAGCAGCCCGCATTCGCGCTTATCATCAACGTCAGTTGCCGGGCGATGACCGGTATACAGATGAGATGGGCGTTGAACTGGGGCACCGCTGGACAGCCGTTGAAGCAGCCGGACTGTATGTGCCGGGTGGGCTTGCGGCCTATCCCTCCTCGGTACTGATGAATGCCATTCCCGCCCATGTGGCAGGCGTTGAGCGGCTGGTGATGGTGGTGCCCACGCCAGACGGCATTGTGAACCCGCAAGTCATCGCGGCGGCGCGCATTGCCGGGGTAAGCGAGATTCACACCATTGGCGGAGCGCAGGCCGTTGGCGCGCTGGCCTATGGCACGGCCTCGATCGCGCCGGTCGCCAAGATTGTCGGGCCAGGCAACGCCTATGTTGCGGCTGCCAAGCGCCAGGTGTTCGGCACAGTCGGCATCGACATGATTGCCGGCCCGTCGGAAGTGCTGGTGATGGCAGACGACACAGCCAATGCAGGCTGGGTGGCGGCGGACCTGCTGGCCCAGGCCGAGCACGACCACTCCGCCCAGTCGATATTGATCTGCACAAGTGAAGCGTTTGCCCGTGCGGTCATGGCCGAGGTGGACAGCCAGCTTGCCACCCTGCCCAAGGCAGACATTGCAGGCGCAAGCTGGCGCGACTTCGGCTGCATCATCACCGTGCCGTCGCTGATGGAGGCCGTGCCGCTGGTGGACCGGCTGGCACCTGAACACCTGGAGATCGTCAGCGAAGATTGCGAAGAAGTTGCCGCCAGGGTGCGCAATGCCGGCGCCATCTTCCTTGGCGCCTTCACGCCGGAAGCGGTTGGCGATTATGTCGGTGGGCCAAACCACGTATTGCCGACAGCCCGCAGCGCGCGCTACTCGTCCGGGCTGAACGTGCTTGATTTCATGAAGCGGACGTCGATCCTCAAGTGCAGCGCAGATGCCTTGCGGGCAATCGGACCGGACGCCGTCACGCTGGGCCGCAGCGAAGGGCTTGAGGCGCACGCAAGGTCTGTCGCGGTGCGGTTGAACTTGCCCTGAACGCGGCTTCGTGCCATGCCCCAAGATGAGCATACGGCCAATAGCAGGCCGGCATTGGTGAAGCCCCGGTAGCGAGATGGACGAAACCACCGACAAACTTGTCAGCGTCAATCTGGACGACACCCTGTCGCGAACGTTCTCGGCCGATGTCGACCATGAGCGCAAGGTGGCGATCTATGATCTGCTGGAGTCCAACACCTTCCAGGTTGAAGGCAAGGACACCGGGCCTTACGCGCTCAACCTGTCCATTGACGGAACCCGGCTGGTATTCGACATCACCGACAAGACCGGCGAAACCTGTGCCGTGATCGGATTGGCGTTGTCTCCGTTGCGGCGCATCGTGAAAGACTATTTCGGCATCTGTGAAAGCTATTACCAGGCTATCCGCACTGCCTCGCCAAGTCAGATCGAAACGATCGACATGGCTCGCCGCGGCCTGCACAACGAGGGCAGCGAGGTTCTCAAGGAGCGGCTTGAGGGCAAGATCACTGTGGACAGCGATACGGCTCGCCGGCTTTTCACGCTGGTGTGCGTGTTGCACTGGCGTGGCTAGGTTGAGGGGTGCGCGAGCCAGATGAGCGCAGACCTGCCAGGTGCCATCCTGTTTGCCTGCAGCCAGAATGCGATCCGCTCGCCAATGGCGGCTGCCATCATGAAACACTATTTCGGCCACCGTGTTTACGTTGACAGCTGCGGGGTGCGGGCTGGAGAGCGGGATGAGTTCGTGCAGCAGGTGCTCGACGAAATCGGCGTGGATGCCTCGCGCCACACCTCCAAGGGCTTTGACGACCTCGAAGACTCGAGCTTTGACCTCGTCATTTCGCTATCCCCGGAGGCCCACCACAAGGCCATGGAGATGACCCGCACTATGGCCATTGATGTGGAGTACTGGCCCACCATTGACCCGTCTTTGTATGCCGGCAGCCGCGAACAGATCCTCGATGGATACCGCGCCTGCCGGGATGCGTTGCGCAAGCGCATCAACCAGCGATTTGGCGAAACCGGGCTGCCAAGCGTCTAGTCTTGCCTGCGCGCACCGCTGGACAACGGCCAAGAATCTCGTGCACATAGGCGCGGGTTGCGGAATACGCATCCGCCTGTCGAACTTCACATGGAAATCCGGGGGCAAACATGTCCGTTGATGATGCAAAACTGGTACTCGCCAGCGCTTCGCCCCGGCGGCTGGCACTGATTGAACAGGTAGGCATTTCACCGGACCTTCTGAACCCGGTCGACATTGACGAGACACCGTTGAAGCGCGAGTCGCCACGGGCCTTGTCGTTACGGCTTGCACGTGAGAAGGCAGCTGCTGCCCGTTCATCGGCCCTGGTGCGCAACCTTGGCGACAACACCTACATCCTGTCTGCCGATACGGTGGTCTGCGTCGGCCGGCGCGTGGTGGACAAGCCGCAATCGGCTGAAGAGGCCCGCGAGGCTCTGCTGCTGCTTTCAGGCCGGTCGCACCGGGTATTTACCTCGATCACGCTGGTGGCACCGGGTGGGCGCGAGAAGTCGAAAGTGGTGGATACCAAGGTACGCTTCAAACGGCTGTCGCGTGCCGACATCGACGCCTATCTGCTGAGTGACGAATGGCGCGGCAAGGCGGGCGGATATGCCATTCAGGGCAAGGCCGCTGCTTTTGTGCGCTTTCTGTCAGGGTCGTACAGCTGCGTGGTGGGCCTTCCGGTGCATGAAACCCTGCAGATGCTGCAATCGGCCGGATATCCGGTCTATGCGCACTGGACGCCGGAGACCTGAGGCACGTGGCGAAGCATAACGAGAAAGCCAAGCCTGCGCACCCGGTTCGTTTGAGACGAAAGCGGCCCTGCCCGGTGTGCCAGTCACCATCGCAGCAGAAGTATCATCCGTTCTGTTCAGCGCGTTGCGCCGACGTGGACCTGCATCGCTGGCTGGGCGGGCAATACGCCATTCCGGCTGTTGAACCACCAGATTTCGACGATATGGGCGCAGACCAGCGCGCGCAGAACAAGGCCCCTGAGGACGACGACTGATGGTGCCAGCCGGCACGGCCGGAATTGCCGCCGGCACCCCCTGTGGGACCAGCTTCAGCCAGACTAAAAAACGCATGCAAGGACGCTGGACACGCGCCGGTCGATCACCTATAAGGCGCTCTCGCAAGGCCGCTTTTGCGCGCCGTCTGCAAGCCCAGGTAGCTCAGTTGGTAGAGCAGCGGATTGAAAATCCGCGTGTCGGTGGTTCGATTCCGCCCCTGGGCACCATTTTTTCCGCGACTTCAAATAAGATCTCCCTTGGGGCCAATCCGCAAGTGTAATTGCCTATGGTCGAAGGTCGGCTCTTGCTCGAACCTCCTGCGCCGTGCCCGAACCATTCGGTATCCAGTTACAACTTTGGACCGGAGACGGCTGGACGGAGCGGCAACGGCTGCAAAGGGCTGGAAGCAGTCATGCGTTGCGGGAACTCATTGGCGGCAGTTTCGGGAACAAACCAGCATGGGTGCGGGCCCCTCAACAATTGCCTCTCCCGACGCGATGTTCAGTCGGTCTCGGCCCCGGAAACACGCCCAATTATCAGGCTGCAGAATTTTTATGGCTAATATTTAATCTGTTTGGCAGCGGCAGTTCGCCGGGAACGTTTTGGCCTGCGTCGATTAAATCCATCTTTTTCAATAGCTTAAAAGTTTCTTGGCAAAACGTTAACAACTGGCATGACGCTTGAAATGTCTCTTGGCGTTTCAAACCTCCTGGGAGTCGTTCCATGTACAAGCTTCGTTTCGCAAAATCAGGTTTCCGCGCCGCCATGATCGGTGCTGCACTGATGACCACCACGTCGATGGTATCTGCCGAAGAGACCATCAAGGTCGGCATCCTGCACTCGCTGTCGGGCACCATGGCCATTTCTGAAACCACGCTCAAAGACGTGATGCTGATGCTCATTGAGGAGCAGAACAAGAAGGGCGGTCTGCTTGGCAAGAAGCTCGAACCGGTGGTTGTGGACCCTGCTTCTGACTGGCCGCTGTTTGCTGAAAAGGCCCGCGAGCTGATCGAGAAGGAAAAGGTCGCAGCAGTGTTCGGCTGCTGGACGTCTGTTTCGCGCAAGTCGGTTCTGCCGGTCTTTGAAGAACTCAACAGCCTGCTGTTCTATCCGGTCCAGTACGAAGGCGAGGAAAGCTCCAAGAACGTCTTCTATACCGGTGCGGCGCCCAACCAGCAGGCCATCCCCGCGGTCGACTACCTGATGAGCGAGGAAGGCGGTTCCGTGAAGCGCTGGGTACTGGCCGGTACCGACTATGTGTACCCACGCACCACCAACAAGATTCTTGAAGCCTACCTGAAGTCGAAGGGCGTGGCCGAAGAAGACATCATGATCAACTACACGCCGTTCGGTCACTCCGACTGGCAGACCATTGTGTCGGACATCAAGAAATTCGGCTCGGCCGGCAAGAAGACTGCCGTGGTTTCCACCATCAATGGTGACGCCAACGTGCCGTTCTACAAGGAGCTCGGCAACCAGGGCATCAAGGCCGAAGACATTCCGGTGGTCGCGTTCTCGGTGGGTGAAGAAGAGCTTGCCGGTCTCGACACCGCGCCCCTGGTCGGACACCTGGCCGCATGGAACTATTTCCAGTCGGTCGAAGCGCCGGTCAACGCCTCGTTCGTGAAGGAATGGAAAGCCTTCATCAAGGACGAAAAGCGCGTCACCAACGACCCGATGGAAGCCCATTACATTGGCTTCAACATGTGGGTCGAAGCGGTCAAGAAGGCCGGCAGCACCGACCCGGATGCAGTGGGCGAAGCCATCATCGGTGTCACCGTGCCAAACCTGTCGGGCGGTGTGTCGGCGATGATGCCGAACCACCACATCACCAAGCCTGTGCTGATTGGTGAAATTCAGGACAGCGGTCAGTTCGACATCGTCTGGCAGACATCCGGCCTGGTGGTGGGCGATGCCTGGTCCGACTATCTCGAAGGATCAAAGGACCTGATCTCGGATTGGCGCAAGCCGCTGTCGTGCGGAAACTTCAACGTCAAGACCGGCAAGTGCGGCGGTCAGGGTAGCTGATCGTCCGGGAGGGTTCTCCCGTCCAGACCTGAGGGGCAGCCTTGCCGCATAGCCGTTGCAGGCTGCTCCTCACATTCTACCGTTTCTGTCCCTGGAGCACGCAGTTGATCCGCATCAACGTCATTCTTGCTGCACTTGCACTGATTGCTGCAGTGTTCATCGCGTCAATTGCCCCGGCCCAGGCCGAAGGGTTGCCGGATGCGATTCAGGGGCTCAAGGAAAAGAGCTTCTCCAAACGTCTCAAGGCCGTCAGCGAGATTGCCTCCACCGGTGATGACCGGGCAGCAGCCGTGCTCAATGCGCTGGCCGCGGGAGATGCGTATGTGACCAAGTCGGACGGCACTGTCGTCATCCCCGATGCAAAGTCACCAGCGACATGGGTCAATGCAGCGACAGGAGAGGCGCTCGGTGAAATCCCGAAAGGCGCGCTCGACCGGGTGCGCATCAACAACCGGATGCGAGGTGCCATCCGCGATGCGCTTGGTACGCTGACACTTCGAGCGAAGGACCCGGCAAAGCGGCTGGCAGCTGCCTCTACAATGTTTTCCTCGCCCGATGCTTCGAATATCGAGCTGCTGGACGCTGCACTGTCCGAGGAAACCGATGCCGGGGTCAAGCTGGCGATGCAGCAGGCCCGCGCGGCATCCGTTCTCAACTCCGATGCAGCGGAATCCGACAAGATCGCCGCCATCGAACTGATACGGCCAATGAACAATCAGGATGCGCTGGCCTTGCTGCTGCCTGTCGCTGCCGGTGAGGGACCCGTTGCAGAACGGGCTGCAGCCGCAATTGCTGCCATCCAGAATTCACTGGCCGTATGGCGAAGCGCCCAGAACGTTATCTACGGGTTGAGCCTTGGTTCGGTGCTCTTGCTGGCTGCCATCGGGCTTGCCATCACGTTCGGCGTGATGGGGGTGATCAACATGGCGCATGGCGAAATGGTCATGCTGGGGGCGTACACGACTTTCGTGGTTCAGGAGTTCATCCGCCAGTCAGCGCCGGGTCTGTTCGACTGGTCCTTGCTGATTGCGTTGCCGCTGGCCTTCGCGATCACAGGGTTGGTCGGCATCGTCATGGAACGTGGCATCATCAGGTTTCTGTATGGCCGTCCGCTGGAGACTTTGTTGGCTACGTGGGGCGTTTCGCTGATCCTGCAACAGGCGGTGCGTACCATCTTCGGGCCGAACAATCGCGAGGTCGGAAACCCGGCATGGATGTCCGGATCTGTTGAACTTGGCCAACTGACGCTGACCTGGAACAGGCTCTATATCATTGCCTTCGCCATGGCGGTTTTCGCCGCACTCTACTTTGCCATGCGATACACCAGCTTCGGTTTGCAGATGCGCGCTGTGGTGCAGAACCGGCGCATGGCAGGATCGATGGGCATCCGGACCAAATGGGTGGACGCACTGACCTTTGGGCTCGGCTCAGGCATCGCCGGCATAGCAGGGGTCGCCATCAGCCAGATTGACAATGTCAGCCCAAACCTCGGTCAGAGCTACATCATCGACAGCTTCATGGTGGTGGTGTTCGGTGGCGTCGGCAACCTTTGGGGTACGCTGGTTGGCGCGCTGACACTGGGCGTCGCCAACAAGTTTCTTGAACCGTACTCTGGGGCCGTGCTGGCAAAGATCCTTGTTCTGGTGTTCATCATCCTGTTCATCCAGAAACGGCCACGCGGACTGTTCGCGCTGAAGGGCCGGGGGGCGGAAGCATGATGACCGCCATGCTTGCCCGTGCCATGGGGCGCTGGAGCTATGTATTTCTGGCTGTGCTTGCTGTGATTGCAGCGCTGGTGCCGGTCATGCATCTGGCCGTGCCCGCCGGTCATCCGCTGCATCTGTCGGGATATGCAGTCGCCCTTATGGGCAAGTACCTGTGCTTTGCGTTGCTGGCCCTGTCGGTGGATCTGATCTGGGGATATTGCGGCATTCTTTCACTTGGCCACGGTGCGTTCTTTGCGCTCGGCGGTTATGCCATGGGCATGTACCTGATGCGCCAGATCGGCACGCGTGGCGTCTATGCCGATCCGGTCCTGCCGGACTTCATGGTGTTCCTGAACTGGAAAGAGCTGCCCTGGTACTGGTACGGTTTCGACAATTTCGGCTTTGCCATGCTGATGGTGCTGTTCGTGCCAGGCGTGCTTGCCTTCATATTCGGGTGGTTTGCATTTCGCTCCCGGGTCACAGGGGTCTACTTCTCCATCATCACCCAGGCGATGACTTATGCCTTGCTGCTGGCCTTCTTTCGCAACGAC
>JAWVYF010000050.1:0-13371 GCA_033722845.1 Anderseniella sp.
GCCTGCGCCAGGTGCACCGAGCAGGCGGCAACTGCGCGAATAACACTCGATCAGCGGCTCGGCCTTGTTGTAGTCGGCCTCGACTCCCCCACACATGACGGTGAGCACGCCGTTCTCCGCGCCCGCCTGACCGCCCGAAACCGGCGCATCGACAAAGCCGATGCCCTTTTCCTTGCCGGCTGCTTGCAGTTCGCGGGCAACATCGGCAGACGCGGTGGTGTGATCAACAAACACCGCGCCGCTCTTCATCGATTGAAACGCGCCGTCAGCGCCTGTGGTCACAGAGCGCAGGTCATCATCGTTGCCGACGCAGGCGAAAACAAAGTCGGCGCCGTCTGCAGCTTCCTTCGGGGTCAGCGCACGCGAGCCGCCATACTGCTCCACCCACTTGTCTGCCTTGGCCGTGGTGCGGTTGTAGACAACGACGTCATGACCACCCTTTGTTGCCAGATATCCGGCCATCGGATAACCCATTACGCCAAGTCCAATCCACGCTGTACGAAAGCCCATAAGTATCAACCTTCCCTGGCTGTTTGATCTGGTGTTGGTGTCATTGGTATTCGTTTTGCGCAAGGCTTTCAATGGACCGTCAAACAAGATCGGCAAAGCAGCTCTGGGCGGATTGACAATCACCAGACAAAAGACAAACCTTGCAACCGAACCCGATTTCTCATGCGCCCGAGCGTGGCGCCCAGTGCACGACGGACGTCTCAAGCCTTGAGTATAGAACGCCGAAACTTCCCGCAGTTCTTCATCACTGCGCCTGCGCCCTGCCCCTACATTGAGGGACGCCAGGAGCGGAAGGTTTTCACGCACCTGATAAACTCCGAGGCGCGGCAGCTGCATGACACGCTGGCGCAAGGCGGGTTCCGCCGCTCTCAGAACATTGCCTATCGTCCGGCCTGTGACGGATGCAATGCCTGCGTGTCCGTGCGGGTGCCGGTGGACCGGTTCGAGCCGTCACGGGCCTTTCGCAAGATTCTGAGGCGCAACAGTGATCTGCAGGTCGCACTCCGCCCACCGGCAGCAACCTCTGAACAGTATGCCCTGTTCCGCGACTACATTGATGAACGCCACCATGATGGTGGCATGTCAGACATGTCGATGATGGACTTCACCGCAATGGTTGATGAAACCTTTGTGGACACCAACATGATTGAGTACCGCCTGCCCGCCCAGCCCAGCCTCTCCGGCCCGGACAACCGGCAAGGCCAACTGGTTGCAGCCGCACTCACCGACACGCTCGAAGACGGTCTGTCGATGATCTACAGCTGCTTCGACCCCTCGATGCCGCAACGCAGCCTCGGGACCTATATGGTTCTCAACCACATCGAGCGTGCATCGCGGCTTGGCCTTCCTTACGTCTATCTGGGCTACTGGGTGCGCGGCTCACAGAAGATGGATTACAAGGCCCGGTTCCTGCCGCAAGAAAGGCTTGGCCAGACCGGCTGGCGGCTTTACACGCCACAGCCAACTGAAGGCGCCTGATGACCGCGGCCCATGTTTCTTCTGCGCTCAATGATGCCAATGCCTCTCGCGGCGTGACGATTGCGTTTGCCGGTGGGCTGCTGCTCTCGCTGGATGTGCCGTTGCTGAAGCTGTCCGGCGCGGACACCTTCACAATTATCTACGTGCGCGGTGCCATGCTGTTCGCCGCGCTGTTCTTGTACTGGCTGTTCTTCATCCGGCTGCGTGGCGACGATACGCCGTTCATCAACGGCAAGACCGGCATGGTGCTGGCCCTCCTCGCCGGTACCGCGAACATCATGTTCGTGAGTTCAATCTCAATGACATCGGTTGCGAATGTGGTCTTCATCCTTGCATTCAACCCGATGTTCGCCGGCTTGCTGAGCTGGGCTGTACTGGGCGAACGGCTGCATGTGTATACATGGCTCGCCATCGTGGCTTCGCTTGCCGGAGTGGGCATTATCGTGGCAGACGGGCTGCAACTGGGGACATGGCGCGGGGATCTGCTGGCGCTGGGGGTGTCGTTCCTGCTGGCCTGTTCTCTCACCCTTGTCCGCTACCGCCAGAATGACCAGTCCATGAGTGCTGCAACAGGCCACCTGCTTGCAGCCGCCGTGGTGGCGCCGTTTGCTGCCCCCCTGGCATTGTCGGCTGAGAGCTGGGGATGGCTGGCCCTCAACGGACTGCTTGTGGCACCGGCGGCAACAGCCATGCTGATGGTTGCGCCTCGGTATGTGGCAGCCGCCGTCGTTGCCATGTTCTTCCTGCTCGAAACCGTGCTCACCCCTGTCTGGATGTGGGGCATATTTGGCGAGATCCCAAGCCTGTTGGCCTTGTTGGGTGGCGCGGTGGTCATATCGGCACTCAGCGCCCATTCGCTTTGGAAGCTGAATGTCTCAAATCGGGCGCGCCGGTCCCTGAAACCTCAGCAAATCCGCCCATAACCCCCTTTAGACCTGTATTTTGATGGCCACTCACCTGTGGCATGCAACTTGCTGCACCCTTGTTGAAGCGTGTAGCAACAACGCAACGTCAAGAATGGGGATGACGGAATTGCGACGAGGAATCGAAAATCCTCTGGAATATGTGGAACTGATCTCGAGGCTGCGTTCAACCCTGAACGAGCGGGGATTTGTGTTTGAATGGTCCACGGACATGAAAGCCTTTAACGAGGTCAAGCTGCAGGCGCGCGGAAGCGAGGCAGCACCGATGTTCCATCACCAGATGTGCGACCTCGACAACAAGGCCTGCTGGGTACGGCTGTCCACGAGCGACGGCAAGACCATGGGTCTGAACGCGTACCGTGTAGATTTCATCGACAGCAATCTGGCTGATTGGGCTACCGGTTGGATGGCGGGGCTCTACATGAAGGCCGGTCAACTGATGGTTCCGAAGGCCGTTGCACCAGCAGCTGGAAGCCGGGCCCGATCCCTGTCAGGCTGGCTTGTCTACCACGGCGAGTTGTGGGTATCGCGGGAGTACCGCGGCGCTGGCGACATCAACGAGATGATGACCTATGCCGGGCACCTTCTTGCAATGCTGAAATGGAACCCGGAGGCCATGTGGGCGCTTGTCAACCACCGCATCGGTGTCAGGGGCACTGGCATTCAGAACGGCTACCCTTATGCAGAACGCAGTTTCCTGCGCTGGCAATGGCATCCAGCCGATATACCGGAAAACGAGTGGCTACTTGTTGCGACACGCAGTGAGTTCGACCACGCGGTCCGAGAGCGGCTCGAGGGCGGCCTGATGGCTATAAGAGATTGATGTCCACCTTGGACAGCTCTGTCACAACCGTCACACCGTTGCGGCCATCCGGGAATGCATGCGGAAGGATGACGCGCTGATAACCAAGCCATTTCGGCACCTGGGTCGGCGCAGGAAACACCGCCAGCACGTGACCATAATGCATCTGGCCTGTATCCATGACTTGCTTGTAGGCGCGTGAAACGATGCTGTCGTATGAGTTTCCGGTTTGGCAGGGGAACGAACTCGGAGACGTCGAACCGTAGTACTTCGCCACTGTGGACTCAGATCCGATGCGCTCGACAAGAAACCGCCCGCTCTGCGAGTCGTAAACGCAATCGACACTGCGTTCAGGCGACGCCTTGCGATCCATCAGTGTGTCGCCAATCAGGTCGGGTATGTAGGTAACATAATCAGGCTCAAACGCCTTGACGTGTGTCTTCTGGCGCAGATGGATATCGCTCTTGATCACCAGTTCCTGCAACCGGATCACCGCCTGTTGCGGGTCCTCAATCGTTTGGGCAAACCAACCGCTGAGGAAAAACTCAAAACTGTATGGTGCAGGCAGGGTCGGCAGTATCTCGCTGACATAGTAGAGCGATGACCAGTTGGACGAGAACATGGCCCAGCGCACAACCGTGCCATTGCGACCGGTCGCAACAAACACGCCACCGCCGCGTTGCATCAGATGCTCGGGGCTGTCATGCCCGGTGCTTGTGAACGGATCATCGTTCACGCGACCGTTTACAATCCAGTATGCTGTGCCGCTCATACCGCCATCACCTTTTGCCGCCGACGTTCTCTCACAGTCCATTTCGGACAAGCGGCAGTTTCCCGGTATCTCGCCACAAATCCGCAAACAAACGGTTAATCCCGCGCCAACCTAGCGTCACCCTGCCATGGCGGACGCTGGCTTTCAGTCAAACCGATTGTTGCGCGGAAACCCCTTCGGCGGCATGCGCCCAGCTTGCGCCCGGGTGCCGATCCACTCGTCAAGCTCTGTCACTGTCCATGTACGGCCGGAACTGTCAGTCCAGGTCAGGCCATCTGCCAATTTGAATGTTCGTGCATCGGACAGATTGCCGTCCTTGTATTTCTGCAGCCGCACCCCTTTGCCGCGCGACATCTCAGGCAGTTCTGCCATCGGGAACACCAGGAGTTTGCGGTTTTCGCCGATGCAGGCAACATGATCGTCTTCAGCGCCGATATTGCGGCAAACCTGCGCTTCAGCTGGCAGCTTGACGTTGAGCACCTGCTTTCCCTTGCGGGTGTTGGCCACGCAGTCGTCTTCGGCGACAATGAATCCGTTTCCTTCAGTCGACGCCAGCAACAGTTTTGCTCCCGGCTGATGCACAAACAAGGCAACAATAGCATCGGACGCATCGAGATCTGCCATCAGGCGCAACGGTTCGCCATGACCGCGACCGCCCGGCAGCTTGCTGACGTCGAGCGTAAAGAACTTGCCGGATGAGCTGAGCAGCAAAACCTTGTTGGTGGTCTCGGCATGGAAAACGAACTTGCCTTTGTCCCCATCCTTGTAAGACAACGATCCGGTGTCCTGCAGATGCCCCTTCATGGCGCGAATCCAGCCCTTTTCCGAGCATACGACCGTGACCGGTTCCCTCTCGATGAGGGCTTCTGACAGGTCAACTTCGATCTCCGGCGCCTCGGCAAATTCCGTGCGGCGTGCCCCCAGTTCCGTCTTCTTGCCGAACTTGTCCCGCGTGTCGCGGATTTCTCCGGCGATATGTGTCCACTGAGCCTCATCCGACCCCAGCAAGGCTTCCAGCCCAGCCTTTTCCTCACTCAGCGCATCGTGCTCCTTGCGGATTTCGAACTCCTCAAGTTTGCGCAACGCACGAAGGCGCATGTTCAGGATTGCCTCAGCCTGAACATCCGTCAGGTCGAAGCGGCTCATCAGCACTGCCTTTGGCTCGTCCTCATTGCGGATGATGGCAATCACTTCGTCGATGTTGAGATAGGCAATGAGATAGCCACCCAGCACTTCCAGCCGGCGGGCAATCACGCCAAGGCGATGGTTGGAGCGGCGTACCAGTACATCTTTTCGATGATCGAGCCATTCACGCAGGACATCGCGCAACGACAGCACACGCGGCACCCGGCCGCCCGACAGCACGTTCATGTTCAGGGACAGCCGGGTTTCCAGATCGGTCAGTTTGAACATCTGCTCCATGAGCAGGACCGGATCGACGGAGCGGCTCTTCGGCTCAAGCACCAGCCGCACATCCTCTGCAGATTCGTCACGCACATCACCCAGCAGTGGCAGCTTGCGATCAGTCAGCAACTCCGCAATCTTTTCGACCAGCCTCCCCTTCTGGACCTGGTACGGCATTTCGGTGATGACAATCTGCCAGGTGCCCCGGCCCAGGTCTTCGGTATGCCAGCGCGCGCGAACCCGGAACCCGCCGCGTCCGGTGCGATAGGCCTCGGCAATCTGTTCCGGTGTATCGATGATGATGCCGCCGGTCGGCAGATCGGGGCCCGGCACGTACTGCATCAGCTTGTCGATGCCGGCATTGGGAAACTTGATCAGGTGCAGTGCGGCATCGCAAAGCTCGCCTGCATTATGAGGCGGGATGGACGTCGCCATGCCGACCGCGATGCCGGTTGCACCATTGGCCAGCAGGTTTGGAAAGGCACCGGGCAGCACGACCGGTTCCTTGTCCTCGCCATTGTAGGTTTCGCGGAAGTCAACCGTGTCTTCATCGATGCCGTCCAGCAATGCCATGGCAACATCCGTCAGGCGTGCCTCGGTGTAGCGGTAGGCGGCGGCATTATCGCCATCGATGTTGCCAAAGTTGCCCTGGCCCTCGACCAGCGGGTAGCGCTGAGCAAAATCCTGGGCAAGGCGCACCATGGCGTCATAGACGGCCTGGTCACCGTGCGGGTGATATTTACCAATCACATCGCCAACCACCCGAGCGCATTTCTTGAAGCCCTGGTTGGGATCGAGCTTGAGCATACGCATGGCGTAGAGCAGCCGCCGATGTACCGGCTTCAGTCCGTCGCGGACATCCGGCAGCGCGCGGTGCATGATGGTTGAAAGCGCATAGGCGAGATACCGCTCTTCCAGAGCGGAGCGCAGATCAACAGGCTCTATACCGTCGCCGGAACCGGGCGGAGTGATTTCGGACATGATTCGGATCCCTCACGTGATCGCCCAAAGTGCCGTGATTTGGCAGGCAACCGCAAGCTTTCCGCGAATTTTGCGGGTCAAACCCTGTGGATCAACACATGGACAACGGGCTTCTTGCCCCACTCGGTTTCCACCCTGCGCCTGATCCCCAACCGCAACGCCTCGCTGACCACATCATCGTGCTGGCGGCGTTTTCGCGGAATGGCATCGAACAGGTCCTCGGTCGCATCGAGCACCAGTTCGTGAAACTCCACCCCGCTATCGGTTTCTTCCGGCAAGCCATCCAGCACCGCTTGAGGGTCGTCCGCCAACTTGCCGGCTTCGTCAATTGCCAACGAGACTGCCACCACGCCAACGAAAGACAGCTTGCGCCTCTTGCGGGCAGGCCCCTCTACGCTTGGTACGATCAACCTGCCATCAACGTGCAACCGGCCACCCGGCGCATCATCGACAATACGGGCCTCTCCCGGCATCAGGCGCAGCATCTCACCTGCCATCACCTGGGCTGAATGCGGAATACCGCAGCCTTCGGCAAATTCGAGCTGGCGTTTCAAGTGACGTAGCTCACCGTGCATTGGCACCAAAAGCTTCGGCTTCAGCCATCCGTAAAGCTTGCGCAATTCTTCCTGGCGGGGGTGGCCCGAGGTATGCACAAGCGCATCATCGGAGGTGATCACGTCCACCCCCTGCTCCGACAGCATGTTCAGCAGATGACCAACCGATTTCTCGTTTCCAGGAATCGTCTTGGAGGAGAAGATCACCAGATCTCCGTCATCAAGGGTGATGTCCGGGTGGTTGTCAGCGGCAATGCGTGCCATGGCTGCACGCGGCTCGCCCTGACTACCGGTGCACAACAGCACCACCTTGTCCGGCGGCAGGTAGCCGTACTCGGTCTGGTCGCGAAAACTGTTTGAGTCTTTCAGCAGCCCCACCTCGCGTGCAGCCGCAATCGTATTGTGCATGGCACGCCCGGCAATAACCACCTCGCGGCCATTGGCGCGGGCAGCCTGTGCAACAGACGTGATGCGCCCGACATGGCTGGCAAATGTCGTGACGGCCACGCGTCCCGAAGCCTGACCGATAATGTCTGCCAGCGTTGCGGCCACATCAGATTCTGAAGGCGAATGGCCTTCGCGCAGGACGTTGGTTGAATCGCAGATCAGCGCATCAACGCCTTCTTCGCCCAGCTGCTCCAGCCGCTGTACATCCATCAAGGGCGGTATGGTCGGGGTCTCGTCCACTTTCCAGTCACCGCTGTGTACCGCCAGGCCGCAAGGTGTCCGGATCGCCAGCGCAGCAGGCTCAGGGATAGAGTGGGTCATGGCGACATACTCAACATCGAAGTCACCCACCTTCTCCCGGCCGCCAAGCGGGATCACCCGCAGGGGAACCTCGCCCAGCAACCCTGCCTCGGCCAGCTTGCGCTTCAGCAACTCTGCAGCAAACGCTGTGCAGTAAACCGGACACCGCAGCCGGGGCCACAGCCACGGCACCGCACCCAGATGATCCTCATGGCCATGGGTGATGAACAGGCCCAGCAGGTTCTTGCGCTCGGATTCCAGGAAGGTCACATCTGGCAGGATGACATCAATGCCGGGATCAAACTCATCGCCGAACTTGACGCCCAGATCGACCAGTATCCACTTGCGGCGGCCTTCGGCTCCCAAGCCATAGGCATACGCGTTCATGCCAATCTCGCCCATGCCGCCCAGCGGCATCAGAACCAGTTCGCCACCTGCCTTGGCCCGTTTCGCCATCAGGTCATTCCCGCCAAAGCTTCTCGCCACTCAACATCACCAGCATGGTGAAGATGCTCAGTGCCATCTGCCAGTTGAACCTGCATCGCGCCAGATGACGCAAGGCCGCGGAAGACGCCTTCAAGGCCATCTCCCAACTGCACTCGCGTGCCAAGGCCAAACGAGCGTTTCGTCCAGTCGTCCACGATGGATGCCTGTCCGGCACCCCGGCCCCACTGCTCCAGCCGGGCTTCCATGCAAGCTGCCAGAAGCGTCATCATGTCAGACGGATCAACTGGCCGGCGGTGCGCGGCGGCATGTGTTGCCGGCCAGCGGGTATCGTCCGGATGATGGGCGAGATTGACCCCACAACCGATTATCGCAGAAAGGCTTTCAGGCTGGCCAGCTGTCTCTATCAGGATGCCCGCTGCCTTGCGGCCATCAATCAGAACATCGTTTGGCCATTTGAGAGTGACAGGCACGTTGATCCCAGATGCGACAAAACTGTCAGCCACAGCCAGACCGGCAACCAGGGAAAGACACGACAATTGCCCCAGAGCAACGCCGGGCAGCGGCAACAACAGGCTGGCATAAAGATTGCCTGGCGGTGATGTCCACTGCCGGTCCTGACGGCCCCGGCCCGCGGTCTGCTCTCTCGCGGTGACCCAGACCGGTGAAGAGCGGCCTCCAGCGAGTAGTTTCATGGCCTCGGCATTGGTGGAGCCGACGCTATCGAGCCAGATGATTTCCGGCTCACTGCCGGCTGCTTCACTCACAGGAACAGCGATGCAGCCGCCGCGTTGGCAGCAATGTTGAGCTGGTCCAGCACCAGCGCCATGCCCACTGCAATGACGCCAGCTGCAATCGCGATCACCCGCACTTCCAACGGAGCAGTGTCGAACTGGTCAACCGGTTCGTCGAAGTACATCACCTTGACGACGCGCAGGTAGTAGAAGGCAGACACCACCGAGGCCAGCACGCCGATGACTGCGAGGGTGAACATCTGCGCCTCAATGGCCGCAAGGAACACAAAGTACTTGCCGAAGAACCCGGCCAGCGGCGGTATGCCGGCCAGCGAGAACATCAGCATGGCAAGCACGAACGCCATCATCGGATCGTTGCGGGCAAGACCGGACAGGTCGGAGATACGCTCAACCGCGGTACCCCGCCGGCGCATGTAGATCACGCAGGCGAAGGCGCCCAGTGTCATGACGAGATAGATCGCCATGTAGATGGCAATGCCGCGCACACCAGACTGAGTGCCGGCTGCCAGACCAACCAGCGCATAGCCCATGTGGCCAATCGACGAGTAGGCCAGCAGCCGCTTGATGTTTTCCTGACCAATGGCGGCAAATGCACCAAGCACCATGGATGCGATGGAAATGAACACAATGACTTGCTGCCATTGGCCAACCGCACCACCAAACCCATCGTGCATGACACGCACGAACACCGCCATTGCGGCCACCTTTGGCGCGGCGGCAAAGAACGCGGTGACCGGTGTCGGCGAGCCTTCATAAACGTCCGGCGTCCACATGTGGAACGGTACGGCAGATACCTTGAACGCCATGCCGGCAATCAGGAACACGAGGCCAAACAGCAGACCGAGGCCGATCTCGTCTCCCGTCGCTGCCTTGGCGATGTCGGCATAGGCCACCGAGCCGGAAAAGCCGTAAACCAGCGATGCACCGTACAGCAGCATGCCAGACGACAGCGCACCCAGCACAAAGTACTTCAGCCCCGCCTCGGATGACCGCGCGCTGTCACGGTTGAAGGCGGCCACCACGTAAAGAGACAACGCCTGCAGTTCGAGACCCATATACAGTGCAATCAGGTCATTGGCCGAAATCATCACCAGCATGCCGAGCGTGGCCAGCAGGATCAGCACCGGGTATTCAAACTTGTTGAGCCGCTCGGTCTTGAGGAAACTGGACGACAGGATCAGTGCGACAGCCGACCCGAACAGCGTCAGTATTTTCATGAAGCGCGCAAAGCCATCGACAATGAAGCTGTCGTGAAAGGCCCGCTCAACCTCGCCGGACGAGGTGTACAGCACCAGGCCAGCCGTAATTGCCAGCGCGGCCAATGCCAGCGAGTTGATCGTGTCTGTATTGTTGCGGGACGAAAACACGCCCAGCATCAGCAGCGCCATTGCGGAGATAGCCAGAAAGATCTCCGGCATGGCGGCCGTTGCGTCTGCGATTTCCAGAAGGTTGCTCATCGGTTCGAATCCCGCAGTTGAAAACGGCTACTGTGCCAGGTTGACGAGGGCAGACTTGGTGCTGGCAGCGTTTGCTGCCAGGTCGCTCTGGACCTGGGTAATCAAGCCATCCACGGATGCCGAGATGGCCTCCATGATCGGCACCGGATAAATGCCGAAGAACAATGTCGCGATAACCAGCGGCACCAGCGTCACAGCCTCTCGCGGCGTGATGTCGGCAATGGACTTGAGGCTGTCCTTCTGCAAGACACCGAACACCACGCGGCGGTAGAGCCACAAGGCATAGCCTGCCGACAGAATGACGCCGGTGGTGGCGAAGAAAGCAACCCAGGTGTTGGCCTTGAACGCACCCGCCAGGGTAAGGAATTCGCCAACAAAGCCGGATGTGCCCGGCAGACCGACATTGGCCATGGTGAACAACAAGAAGATGGCGGCGTATGCCGGCATCCGGTTGACCAGGCCACCATATGCAGCGATCTCGCGCGTATGGATGCGGTCATAGACCACGCCGACGCACAGGAACAAGGCACCGGAGATGAAGCCGTGGCTGATCATCTGGAACATGGCGCCATCGATGCCCTGCTTGTTCATCGAGAAAATGCCCATGGTGACAAAGCCCATGTGGGCAACCGACGAATAGGCGATCAGCTTTTTCATGTCTTCTTGCATCAGCGCCACCAGCGAGGTGTAGACGATGGCGATGACCGACAGGACGAAGATCATGGGCGCGAACATTTCGGACGCGACCGGGAACATGGGCAGCGAGAATCGAAGGAAGCCGTAACCCCCCATCTTCAGCAAGATGGCCGCCAGCACGACAGAGCCGGCTGTCGGCGCCTCAACGTGGGCATCGGGCAGCCAGGTGTGCACCGGCCACATTGGCATCTTCACCGCGAACGACGCGAAGAAGGCAAGCCACAGCCAGGTCTGCATCGACGCCGGGAAATCCTTGGAGGCCAGGATTTCGGCGATGTCCGTCGTGCCGGTGTGGGCGTAGATGGCCATGATGGCGAGCAGCATCAGCACCGAGCCGGCGAGCGTATAGAGGAAGAACTTGAATGCCGCGTAATTGCGCCGTGCCCCGCCCCAGATACCGATGATCAGGAACATCGGAATCAGCGCACCTTCGAAGAACAGGTAGAACAGGACAAGGTCGAGCGCACAGAACACGCCGATCATCAGCGTTTCGAGCACCAGGAAAGCGATCATGTATTCCTTGACGCGCTTGGTGACGTGCCAGCTGGCAATGATGCAAAGCGGCATGATGGCCGTGGTCAACATGACGAACGGCATCGAAATGCCGTCCACACCCATGTGATAGGTCATCAGCCCACCAAGCCAGGACACCTTGTCTTCAAGCTGAAAACCGGGCTGGCCGGGATCAAAGCTTGACCAGGCCAGCAGCGACAACAGGAAGTTGATTACCGTCACGGCGAGCGCGGTGGCGCGAATGTTCCTGCGGGCCACGTCATCGTCGCCCCGGATCACCCAGATGAACAGCGCACCGACCAGCGGCAGGAAGGTGAGCGTGGAAAGGATATACCAGCCGGTCATCCGTGAACTCCTGCGAACATGTACCAGGTGATCAGCAGCACAAGCCCGATCATCATTGCGAAGGCGTAGTGATAGACGAAGCCAGACTGCAGCTTCACGATACGGTTTGTTGTGTCGAGCACGCGCGCCGAGATGCCGTCCGGGCCAAACCCGTCGATCAGCCAGCCGTCACCCTTCTTCCAGAAGAAGCGGCCAAGCCATTTGGCCGGGCGCACGAAGACAAGATCATACAGCTCGTCCACGTACCACTTGTTGAGCAGGAACTGGTAGACCGGCTGGTGCTGCTCGGCCAGTTTCTGCGGCAGGTCCGGCTTGCGGATATAGAACAGCCAGGACACGGCAAACCCGATGACCATGGCGACGAACGGGGACCACACGACCCAGGCCGGTACGTGGTGGAACTCCTCGACGATCTTGTTCTCCGGTGACCGGTAAAGCGATGTGCCCCAGAACAGTGCCTCGTCATGGCCGACGAAGTATTCCTTGAACACAATGCCAGCCAACAGCGCGCCCACGGCCAGCACATAAAGCGGGATCAGCATGACCTGCGGGCTTTCGTGGACATGGTTCATCACATCACGGCTGGCGCGAGGCTTTCCGTGGAAGGTCATGAACATCAGCCGCCACGAATAGAACGACGTGAAGCAAGCCGCCACAACAAGCAGCCAGAAGGCCATCGTTGCCGCGCCACCATGTGCGGCGAATGCGCTTTCAATGATCGCATCCTTGGAGAAGTAACCGGCGGTGAACGGGAAGCCGGTCAGCGCGAGCGTGCCGATCAGCATCATGGCCCAGGTCACTTTCAGGTGTGGCATCAACCCGCCCATGTTGCGCATGTCCTGCTCGTCCGACATGGCGTGAATAACCGAGCCGGAGCCGAGGAACAGAAGTGCCTTGAAGAAGGCGTGCGTGAACAGGTGGAAGATGGCAATGCCATAGGCACCAACGCCCAGAGCGACGAACATGTAGCCAAGCTGCGAACATGTCGAATAGGCGATGACCCGCTTGATGTCGTTTTGCACCAGGCCGACGGTTGCCGCGAAAAATGCCGTGATCGCGCCGATTACGGTGACCACCACAAGTGCCGTCGGCGACAGTTCGAAGAACGGCGACATACGGGCGACCAGAAACACGCCAGCCGTCACCATGGTGGCGGCATGGATCAGGGCGGACACCGGCGTCGGGCCTTCCATGGCGTCCGGCAGCCAGGTGTGCAGCAGGAACTGCGCCGACTTGCCCATCGCCCCCATGAACAGAAGCAGGCAGATGGCAGTCATCACGTCCACTTCCCAGTTCAGGAAGGTCATGGTCTTGCCGACCTGCTCGGGAGCAGCAGCGAAGATGGTGTCGAACTCGATGGACCCGAAAATCATGAACGTGGCGAAGATGCCAAGCGCAAAACCAAAGTCACCCCCGCGGTTGACCACGAATGCCTTGATGGCGGCAGCGTTCGCGCTCGGCTTCTTGAACCAGAAGCCGATCAGCAGATA
>JAWVYF010000051.1:0-13264 GCA_033722845.1 Anderseniella sp.
CCTGATAGCCGCGCTGGCGAAGGCGGTCCTGCATCTGGATCTGCAGCTTGCCGTGGCGGCTGGCCAGCATAACAGTGACCGGCACCGGGTGGGGGCTGACCTCGGTTGAGACTTCCACGGGTTTGGCATCGGATGCATCGAGGCTTAGCTCGACGGTAAAGGTGCTGCCTTCGTTCGGTGTGCTGGTGATGGTGATGTCGCCATCCATCAGGCGGGCCAGTTCGCGGGCAATTGGCAGGCCGAGGCCGGTACCTTCATGCTGGCGGTCACAGACCTGGTTGAAGCGTTCGAAAATTGCGTCTGCGCACGCGGCCGATACACCTGAACCGGTGTCGCTCACAGATATTTCGACAACATGTTTGCCGGGTTCAGCGTTTTCAACTGCCGTGGCCTGGATGACGATGCCGCCGGCATCGGTGAACTTGATGGCGTTCGAGATCAGGTTGGTCAGGATCTGGCGTACACGCATCTGGTCGGCCTTGACCATGTGCGGGACGGTGTCATCGATCAGGCACTCCACCTGCAGCTTCTTTTCGCGGGCGCGGCCTTCATAGAGATTGACCGCATCGTTGATGGTCTGGCGCAGCGGGAAGTCCTCATGGTGCAGTTCAAACCGTCCTGCTTCCATCTTGGACAGGTCGAGCGTGTCGTTCAGCAGGTTCAGCAGCGCCTTGCCCGACGTTGAGATCATCTGGGCATAGCTTCGCTTTGTCTCATCGTTCAACGTGTCGGTAAGGATGCCCGACATCCCGATGATGCCATTGAGGGGGGTGCGGATCTCGTGGCTCATGGTGGCCAGGAAGGCCCCCTTGTTCTGGTTTGCGCTTTCGGCCTTGCGGGCATTGGCTTCAGCGCGCTTGCGGGCTTCACGGGCATGCAGCTGGGCACGTTTGCGCATGGCAATTTCCTGCTTCACGAACAGGTTGTGAGACACCCCGTTGAAGACAATCGCCAGCGACAGGCCGCACAGCAGGGCCACAAGCGCAAGGCGCAGGAAGATCGAATAGGCTTCATCCAGCTGTTGGGTCGAGTAGTAGGTGGTAAGGCTGCTGCCGTTCAGCGTGCCGCGCACGACAGGAAGGCCCGGCTCTGCGGCAATCGTGCATGCCATCATGCCGCCTGCCATGAATTCGCGGCCGTCCTGCAACGACAGTACGGCACAGTTCACGTCCGGGCGGGCAACCAGCGTTTGCACAAGGTCTTTCAGCAGGCCGTTTGAGGCAGTCCCGCTGGTGTTTGCCGTTTCGACCAGCGACAGCATCTGCTGGTTGATCAGCAACAGTTCCTGGTGCTTGTCTTCGTGGGCGAGGCTGTTGTGTTGCACGGCGGCATAGTTCAGCAGCGCGGCAATCAGCACGACGCTGACCGGCACCAGCATGTAGATATAGCGGCGGACAGTACGTTTTATGTCCCGGCGCCTGGCCTCCAGTGCCGGCGCTCTTGTCTTTGATACCATCTCCCCACGGTCCTTCTGACAATTGCTGGTCTGCATTGCCGGGACTTTAGAGCAGGCCGGGTTGGCACCCGGTTAGGATGGTTACTGCAATTCGTTAACGCGCATTAGTAAGCTGTTAACCTGTCAGCCAAACTCCGCGTAAAGAGCTATGCCCACCACCGCGAGCATGGCCAGTGCCATCAGGATGTTGATGGTCCGTTGCAGGTGGTCGGGCAGGGCCATTTGCTTGATCTTCACGCCTGCGCCCAGCCACAGAAAGTGGATCGGTATCCAGAAGGCATTGAGGATGATCGCCTTTACGGCCACTTCGAGCGGGTAGCTTTCGGGCATGAAGGCAAAGCCGGTGAACAAGGTCGTGTTCACGGCATAGGCTTTGGGATTGATGGCCTGCAGCAATATGCCGTCACGAAAACCGGGCGCGTGGTCCGGAGCTGCAAAGGCCACCTTGCTGCCGGACATGGCAATCTTGGCTGCCAGCCAGGCCAGGTAGGCGACCGAGGCGACGAGCAGCGTTCCGCGCACGACCGGCACCGACAGAATGATTGCAGCAAGCCCGGTGGCCACCAGCATGCCCACCATGAAGTTGCCCGCACACAAACCCCACAGATAGCTGAACCCGGCCCGGTAGCCGAAACCGGAGCCAACGCCTGCAACGCTGAGAACGCCGGGCCCGGGGGTGATCAACAGGAAAAAACAGGCAAGCGCAAACTCAATCATTGGTGGCCGGTGTGTGTTTGGCGGTCAGTGCCTTCCATGACCGGCGGGCAGTGTGTTTGGCAAACCAGACACCGATTGACGGGTAGCGCTGCAATACCACGTCGCGTCCGAGGTGAGTACACAGGTTGGCAACCGCAGGCATCAGAACCATGTCGGCCAGCGTAAAACCGCGCCCGACCAGCCACATCCGGTGTCCGATGGTTTCGTTCAGCGCAGCCAGCCGGTTTGCTGTTTCCCTGTTCTTGCAGGCCTCGGCAGCGGTGTCTGGCGACGACAGGTCGTCCAGTTCGGTCAGGATGGCGGATGTCCATTGCTCGACTTCTGCCGCGCGGATCGGGTTGCCCGGCATCAGGTCGCGGCCGTTGAAACGGCTGTCGATGTAACTGGTGATGGCGCGCACGCCAAAAAGCTTCACCTTGCCGTGCCGCATTAGCGGAAACTGGGCCAGCGGGTTGTGGCGGTCGGCACGGTCTGCACGGCGAGGCGTGCTGTGCACATGCAACGTGCCCTTCTCGAAGCACGCCATGCGGCACACCTTGACGCCGGGGTGGTGCGCAGGTCCGATGATCTCCAGTTCCGCCATGAATGCCCCTCAGCGCCTGAACAGGGCGTTGGGTATGTCACAGCCTCCAGATGTGTTCAAGCGTGCGGGAGTCTAAAACGATTGGTGCACGGCGGCTGCAAATCAGCTGTCCGGCGGGTGGTCGACGCCCGGCAGGTAGGGCTTGATGTCGACCAGCGGCGTGCCGTCTCGCGCATCGGTTGCATCGATATCGATGATGCCCTTTTCCACGTCGATGCTGGTTACTCTCACCAGCGCCATCGCAACCGGGTTGGGCCGCACCGGAGAGCGAAGCGAGAACACGCCAGCAGGCTCATCGCGGTGGCGCGGATGCTGCACGACCAGGTCACGGCGGGCTTCGTTCATCCAGTACAGCAGATGAACGTATTGCCCTGGCTCGATGGAGATCAACCCGGGACGCCACGGCGCATCGACCTCGACCCGGCACCCTTGTGGCGCGCGTTCGCGGGCCTGGCGCATGTTCTTGGGGCAATCGGGGCGCTCGGCCCATGGCGAGCGAATGCGGCCGATGAACACGACATGGGCATCGCCTGCCATGTCTGCCGGGTCAACGCCTGCCGCAACTTCGCCCTCGCGGTGCGTCTTGCCGCTCACTGTCCTGCTCCGCTTTTCAGGTAAGCGAAAATGGCAGTCACGTCGCCGCCCTTGCTGTCGATGACCCGGTTGAACTCCTGGCGCAACATGAAGCCCATCCATATGCCCTGTACGCGAACATCCGCTACCCGGTCCTTTACCATGCGCAGATCGACAGCCGTTTGCTTGCCGCTGGCGTGCTGGATGTACCCCTTGACGATGTTGCCCTGCGATCCGGTGACGACAAACGCGCGGCCTCGCACCTGCTTGCCGTGCTTGGTGACGGTATCCAGCAGCATGTCGTTGACCAGGTTCACATAGGTTTGACGCTGTTTTGGCGGCATTGCCCGGCGGTATTTGCCGAGCGCGAACATGGCAATCTGCTGCACCGACACGTGGCGGCCGAGCAGGTCTGCAAAGCTGTCGCGCGAGCCGCCATTCCTGACCAGCTCAAGAAACCTGTTGGCCGCAACATGTGCCGCCTGTTCTGCCGGGGTGGTGCCGTTTGCTGCAACGGGCAAGGCAGGCAGGCCCGTCAGCGCTGCGATGCCGGCAACTGCTGCCGCCATCACGGTCCGTCTCGTCACCTTCATGCAACTTGACATGTGTGTTCAGCCGCCTTTCGCTAACGCCGGATTTGCGCGATGAAACTATCGGCAAACGGAGTTTGGAAACAAGACGTGAGGACAATATGGCAACAGCGGTAAGCGTTGAGCGTGACGGTGGCATTGCAGTGGTGAGGCTCGACCGGGGCGGGCGCGCCAACGCGCTGTCCTTTGCCATCATGGACGAACTGGCAGCAGCAGCATTGTCGTTTGTGGACGACACGGATTTGCGTGCCGTGGTGCTGACCGGCACACCGAAAATTTTCTCTGCCGGCATGGACCTGGCCGATCCGTTTTTCACCCGGCTGCCGGATGTCCCGCTTGAGGAAATGCGTCATTACTCGGAGCGAGGCCCCAGGCTGGCGCGGGCCTGGGCGTCCATCGAAGCCCCGGTGATCTGTGCCGTGGAAGGGGCGTGCATGGCAGGCGGGCTGGCCCTGGCTGCCAATGCTGACTTCCGGGTTGCCGCGCGCAATGCAAGGTTCTCGGCACCGGAAGTGCAGGTGGCGCACAACATGGGCTGGCACTCGGTGCCACGGCTGGTCGCGCTGGCCGGTGCGCAGGCAACCCGCCGGGTGCTGCTGGCCGGGCAGGAGTGGCCGGCTGAAGAAGCGCACCGGCTGGGCTTTGTGGATTACCTGGCAGAGCCGGGCCAGGCATTCGATGAGGCAATGGCCCTGGCGCAGCGTCTTGCTTCGTTCCCCGGCCTTGCGATGCGCATGGTCAAACGCCAGATCGATGCCGCCGCTCATGCAAACGATTACGCGCTGAGTGCTTACGACAAGGACCAGCAGATGGTTGTCTGGATGTCGGACGACTTTGCCGAGGCGCGCCGCAAGTTTGCGAAATGACCAGCCTTAGCGGTTCAGGGCGGCAATCAGGGCGTTCACGTCTCCGCCCTTCTTGGCAAGGAAGCGCTGCACGTCGCCACGCATGCCGGACACCAGCGAGATCCAGGCGATATAGCTGATCTTGACGTCCGTCACCTTGTACGACTTGCCGGCCGGGCGCAGGATGAAGCGGACGGTGTAGTTCTTGCCGTCCTCAAGGGTCGCAATGGCGTCCACGGCAACCATGTCGCCGTCCTTGGCTGCGTTCGTCACCTTGGCCTGCAGCACCCGGTACTTGCGGGTCTGGTTGGCAAAGTAGTGCGCGATATAGGCAGTGATGCCCTTGTAGTACTGCTGGCGCTTGCTGCTTGGCAGCTTGGACCGGTAGGGCCCGAGCGTTTGCAACGCCATGTGCGGAATGTCGGCGTGGCGGCGGATCACTGCAGTGAAGCGTGGTACCGTGCCGATCATCTGGGCGCGAATGAGGTCGTCTGCCACCTTGCGGGTAAACTGAACCGCCGGATGGTCTGCAGCCAATGCCTGTGTGCCGGACGCAGCCGGCCAGATCAGGGATGCCATTGCGGTGGAGAGGATGAACGAGCGGCGGTTCATGCGAAACTGTCCTCAAAGACGAGAAATAGCTGGCCGGCAGCGCCGGACGTTACGGTTTGGTGCGGGCCTTCAGGCACCAAATCACTTGATACACAGCTAAAGGTGTTTTGGCCTCGCCGTCAAGAATGAGCCTGCGGTGGCCTTGCCCGGCTGCGGCGCGCGGGATATGGCTTTTGGCTTCACAATTCAGGGGGCAGACCCCAGGGTGCCGGAAGACATGGCCAGATTGCAGGAACTGTTGGCAGGATTGCGCGCAGCGGGCGAGGAGACCCGGTTGCGGCTGTTGTTCATTCTGTCACGCGGTGAATTCAACGTCTCCGAACTGACCGCGATCCTGGGGCAGAGCCAGCCGCGCGTCAGCCGCCACCTCAAGCTCATGGTCGAGGCAGGTCTCATCCAGCGCTATCGTGAAGGTGCGTGGATGCTGTTCAGACTGCAAAGCACAGGCGCCAATGCCGAGCTTGCCCGGCTGCTCAGCGGGTTTCTCGATTCAGGCGATGCAGACCTGTCGCGCGACCTGCAGATGATCGCCGAGATCAAGGCGCAACGGCAGGCCGATGCGCAGGCCTACTTCGCCGAAAATGCCGGCAACTGGAATGCGATCCGCGCCTATCATGTAGAAGAAGCCGCCACCGAGCAGGTGCTCAAGCGGCTGGTGGGCGGCCAGCACTTTGCCCGGCTGGTGGACCTTGGCACCGGCACGGGCCGCATGCTGGAGCTGTTTGCGCCACAGGCTGATGAAGCCATCGGCATCGATTTTTCCCGTGCCATGCTCGGTTTTGCCCGGGCCACGTTAGGCGCAAGCGAGCTTGATAACGTGCAGGTGCGGCAGGGCGATATCAGCAACCTGTCCATGGACGATGCTTCAGCGGATGTGGTCATCCTGCATCAGGTGCTGCACTTTCTGGATGATCCGGCCCGCGCCATGTCCGAAGCGCTTCGCATTCTGAAGCCCGGCGGGAAGTTGGTCATTGCCGACTTTGCGCCCCATGACCTGGAGTTCCTGCGTGAGCAGTTTCACCATCGCCGGCTTGGCATCGCACACTACGATATTGCCGAATGGGCGAAGGCAGCTGGCGGCAAGGTGATCAGCCACGAGCAGTTGCCGCCGCCTGCGCACCTGGTCCGCGAAGGGCTGTCGGTGGCGTTCTGGGTGATCACCCGTAGCTGACCAGACAAGTGCGCGCGCCAGCGTTTCATTAACCAAGCTGTCCTAGTTTGGCCCGGATTGAAGGGGATCAATCCGGTCATGCCAGCGGCACATCACATCTCACGCATCACGCGGGTCTCAGCCACGCTGCTGCTCGGCGCAGCATTGTCCGCCTGTTCATCAGGATCAAAGCTGGAACGTGAGTTCACTGCTGAAGGCGTCAAGGCGCCAACGGGTCAGTGCAACATTGATCCGCGCTCGGTTGCGCAGGCTGAACCACTGGGCAAGGTGGACGGGCCGGGCGTGTGCGGCATCCGCAATGGCTGGCGCGTGACAGCGGTCTCCGGCGTCGGGTTTTCCCGCGCCGCGCGCCTCGAATGCCAGATGGTCGGTGCCACCAGGCGCTGGCTCGACAACGTAGTGCAACCGGCTGCGCAATCTGCCTTTGGCGAACGTGTGGTCTCGGTGCGCGTTGCAGCCTCCTACGCCTGCAGGGCACGTAACAACCAGCGCGGCTCACGGGTTTCCGAGCATAGCTTCGGCAATGCGCTGGATGTCTCCGCCTTCACCTTGGCCTCAGGCCGCACCATCGAGGTTGATGGCGGCTGGAGCAGCTGGGGGCCGGTCCGGCTTTCTCAAACAGGTGCACGGCAAGGCGTGCGGCACCTTCAAGACCGTGCTTGGCCCGGAGGCCGACAGCCATCACCACAACCATCTTCATTTCGACCTGGCCCGCCATGGCCGGTCGGGCACCGGCACCTACTGCAAGTAGCCATGTGAATTGCGACGAGGTGCCATGTCGCTGACAGGCTAGACGCAGGGCCCCGGCGGTGCCCAAGCTTGGCGTCATGAGCGGACAGGCACTTCAGGACAGTCAGACGCAAGCCGGCGAGCCGGGCTATGCCACCGGCCTGTTGCTCGTGGCCTTGGCCGGCGTGTGCTGGTCACTGATGCCGCTCGGCATCCGCCTGATTGAAAGCGGCACGGTCTGGCACATCCTGTTCTACCGCTCGCTCGGCATGGTGCCGATGGTGTTTGCGCTGATGGCGTGGCGCTCGCGTGGCCATCCGTTGCGTGTGATCGGCAAGGCCGGCATGACTGGCGTGGCCGGTGGCGCATCACTTGTGCTGGCTTATGCATGCGGCATCGGCGCAATCCAGCTGACCAGCGTGGCCAATGCCGCCTTCCTGTTTGCCACGGCACCGTTGATGGCTGCACTGCTCAGCTACGTTTTGTTGCGTGAAAGCGTGCGCAAGGCCACCTGGCTTGCCATGGCGGTGGGGCTTGCCGGTATCGGCTTCATGGTGGCGGACAGCTTCACCACCGGCAACTGGGCCGGGGACGTTGTGGCGCTCGGAGCGGCGCTCGGGTTTGCGCTGTTCACCGTGGCGCTGAGGAGAGGCAGGGCAGGCGACATGCTGCCGGTCATCCTGCTGGGCGGGTTGTTTGCAGCAGCTCTTGCCGCTTTCATGTTGTGGCACAACGGGCAGGGGTTTGCCCTGCCTGCAAACGAGATAGCGCTGGCCCTCGCGCTGGGCTTCGTCGCGCTTGGCCTCGGCATGGTGCTCTACACCTTCGGCTCGCGCGTTGTGCCCGGTGCCGAGCTTGCGCTGCTCGCCATGACTGAAGTTGTCCTTGGACCCATCTGGGTCTGGCTGTTCCTGGGCGAAACCGCCAAGGTGGCAACGCTGATTGGCGGCGCCATACTCTTGGGCGCGCTGGTGTTCAACGCGCTGTCGGGCCTGAGGCGCAGGCCGCCGCCACTGACCTTCTGACCAGTGGCGGGTGCACCTGCAGTCAGCAGCGGCTTGCCTTATGCAGCCGCCAGCGTCTTCTTCGGGTCGTAGAACGGACGCTCGACGATGACGGCGCGTTCACTGCCGGCTTCATTCACCAAGCCGGACTTGTTGATCACTTCGACGTCGGTGCCCAGTTCTGCGTGGTTTATGTCCACCATCGCCAGCGCGATGTTCTGTTGAAGCCGCGGCGAGTAGATGGCGGAGGTCACTTTGCCGATGGTCTTGCCGTTCTTCCGGATGGTCCAGTAGGACGTGTTCGGACCCTTGAGCGGCTCACCTTCAATGATCAGGCCAACCTGCTTGCGGCTGACACCCTGTTCCTTGATACGGCGCAGTGCGGCCTTGCCGATGAAGTCTGCTTCGATGTCAAGGTTGACGAGGCGGTCCAGGCCAAGCTCGAACGGGTTGGTGTTGATGTCGGCATCGGCATGGTACGACAGCATGGCACCCTCGATGCGGCGGATCGATGAGGTGTGACCCGGCTTCAGGCCAAACGGAACGCCTGCCGCCATGATCTTTTCCCACAGCTCGTCGCCGCGTGAGCCATCGCGCAGATAAAGTTCGTAACCCAGTTCGCTCGACCAGCCGGTGCGCGAGACGATCAGCGGAATGCCGTCCAGCTCGACTTCGCGCAGCCAGTAGTATTTCAGGTCCATGATGGCGTCACCGAAAAGCGCCTGCATGATCAGCCCGGACTTCGGTCCCTGCAGCTGCAGCGGTGAAACATCGGGTTCGCCAATCGTGACGTCCAGCCCGGAATGAACCGCCACGCCCTGCGCCCACAGCAGGATGTCGCTGTCGGCCAGCGAGATCCAGAAATGGTTCTCGGCCAGGCGCAGCAGGATCGGGTCGTTGAGGATACCGCCGTCTGCATTGGTGATGAGCACGTACTTGCACTGGCCGACCGCCATCTTGGACAGGTCGCGCGGGGTCAGCATCTGCACAAAGCGCGCTGCGTCCGGACCGGTGATCTCGACCTGGCGCTCAACGGCCACGTCGCACAGGATGGCGTCATTGATCAGGTTCCAGAAGTTCTGTTCCGGATCGCCGAAGTCACGCGGAATGTACATGTGGTTGTAGACCGAAAAGCCCTTTGCGCCCCAGCGCACGGTGGCGTCGAAATAGGGGGATTTGCGGATCTGGGTGCCGAAGCCGAAATCTTCTGCCTGAGTCATGTCGAATGCCCTTGTGTGACGCGCCTGTTGACGGGCCGCGTGGTCTTGCCGGATGCGGCGTCTGTGTAGGGCAAAAGGTGTTTGTCATGCGGGCTGAAATGTGCCGTCAGGCAGGTCTGAACGGACTGATCTGTGAGCCAGTCGTGGTCCATTCGGACCTTGGTTGCCCTCACGCCGGGCGCGAAGCCGCCAGACGGGCAAGATCGGGCTGGCAGGACTTGATCTCACGGGTCGCGATGTAGGTCATGTAGCGTTCGATGGCCAGGTCGTCCGACAACAGCTCGTCCATCAACGCCTGAAAGGCGGCCAGGGACGATGTCACGACGGTCATCACATAATCCATGCCGCCGCCGGTGGCGACGCAATTGATGATCTCGTGGTGCGCCTGGACAGCGCTTTCGAAGCGCTCGAAGTCGCTCTTGCGGTGGCTGTTGAGCGATACGGTCACGATCACCTTGGACAGTTGGGCGATCATGTCGATGGCAAGATCGGCGTGATAGCCGCGGATCAGGCCGGCCTTCTGCAGCCTTGTGTAGCGTGTCCAGCACGGTGTGGCCGACAGGTTGACCGCTTCTGCCAGTTGCGACTTGCTCAAACGCCCATGCTTCTGCAACGCGCTGAGAATGCGAATGTCGGTCGCGTCCAATGCTATCTGCTTCATCTCGCCCGGCTTTCCTGATATCGCACAGGTGCAACCTTGCGGCCGCAATGTGTGAGCCTTCTGTACCCCACATGGCAACGGGTGCCAATCCGGGTTACCCTTGCTGGTGGAGATGAGCATGAGCGAAGATCGGGAAACCATAAACGTCTATAACGCCAAGGCAGACGACTATGCCGGGGCGTTTTCCGAAGCCGCCGGGTCGAAGGCGCTGCGCCGGTTCATGGAACAGCTTGCCGAAGGCGCTTCGGTGCTCGACCTTGGCTGCGGACCCGGTGCCCACGCTGCTGCGCTTCACGCCAACGGGTTCAAGGTGACGGCGATGGATGCGTCTGCTGCCATGGTGGAAAAGGCGCGCGCCCATAAAGGCATCACTGTTCAACAGGCCGGGTTTGCAGATCTTGATGCGCTGGGTGCCTATGATGGTATCTGGGCAAACTTCAGCCTGCTCCATGCGGCGCGTGCCGACTTTCCAGGTTATCTCTCGCGCATTGCTGCCGCGCTCAAGCCCGGCGGCCTCTTCCACATCGGCATGAAGACGGGCCAGGGCGAACACCGCGACGCGCTTGGCCGGTTTTACACCTACTACACGCTGGACGAATTGCGCGGCCATCTCGATGCCGCCGGCTTCGATGTGATTGAACAGGCTGAAGGCGCAGACAAGGGGCTTGCCGGCACGGTTGATCCGTGGGTGGAAATGCTGACGCGGCTGCGGAGCTAGGGTGGTGTCTGCATCGAGAGCCGGACCATCCAGTGGCTTTCACCCATCGGTGCTGTGAGGTAGCCTTCAGGTCATGAAGGCCATTGCAGACCTCAACACCTGGATGATGGACGAAGGGCGCCGTTCGGGCGATCCGATCCGGGTGGTCTCGCACTTCTGCTCAACCCTGAGCGATGCAGGTGTTCCGCTGTGGCGCGTGAACATCGGTCAGCGCTTCGCCAATCCGTTGCTGATTGCCTGGGGTATCGTGTGGACCCCGGAGGGAACCGAAACCTATGATGTTACCCACGCGCGCATGCTGACAGACGGCTACATCGGCAGCGCCTTTGAGTACATTGTGAAAAACCAGCGCCCCTTGCACAAAAGCCTGCGCGGGCTCGACCCGGAAACCGATCACCTGTCCTATCTCGAGTTCGCCGAAGCAGGTGGCACCGACTATTACGCAACCTGGCTCGACTATGGCGACGGATCGCAACATGGCTGCACGTTTGCCACCCGGCACGAGCAAGGCTTCCACAAAGACCACCTGGCGATGATCGAAGCCGCCCGGCCGGGACTGGCATGTGCGCTGGAACCTGTCACCATGCGCAAGTCGACACAAAGCCTGTTGCGCACCTATCTGGGGCAGGGGCCTTCCGGGGCTGTGTACAACGGCTCGATACAGCGCGGAGAGTGCACCAGTCTCGACGCGGTCGTTATGTTTTCCGATCTGCGCGGCTTCACCGCCCTTTCAGACAGCCATGGCGAGCTTGAGACAATGGATGTTCTGAACAGTTACTTCGACACCGTTGTTCAGTCGGTCGAGGAAAACGGCGGTGACGTACTGAAGTTTATCGGCGATGGCGTCTTGTCGATATTCCCGATCGCCATACCTGAAGAGCGTGCCCACCGGTGCCGTCAGGCAGCAACGGCTGCGCAAGGGGTGCTCACCGGGCTCGCTGCACTGAATGAAGCTCGCGCCGCAAAAGGCAAGCGGCCACTTGATGCCGGTATCGGTATCAACGCGGGGCAGGTGAGTTACGGCAATATCGGCAGCCCCGGCAGACTGGACTTCACGGTGCTTGGGCCAGCGGTAAATGTTGCCAGCCGTATCGAGGGGCTGACCAAGTCACTTGGCTGGCGGGTGCTGGCAACGGCCTGCGTCGCCAGCCATGCGCCGGACCTGTTTGCCTCACAAGGCCACCACGAGGTGCGTGGTCTTTCCAGTGAGATTGAACTGTTTGGCTTGGTCGAGGCAAAAAGCGCTGGCTGAACTTGTGTCCTGCCGTTCACTGCCGGCGCAGCACCACGCCCATCTTGTCCGTCAGAAACGTGTTCAGGTTCAGCGGCTTCTCATTCACCGTGTTGCGCCACCACGACGACCGGGTCGACGAGATGTGACCAGAGGAGATCGTGTGGACCAGCACGGGGCCGAGCATGCTGTAGCTCACGTTTGTCTGCTGCATGAGCTTCGACCAGCCGGTGCCACGCTGATACGCGTAGACTGCAATCTGCGAGGGCCGGATCATGGTCTTGATGAAGAAGGCGCGCTCTGGGTAGTCGAATGACTTGCGGTCCTTGTGCACAAGCGCCCGCAGCGGGCCTGCTTCAGCCAGGTCAAATTCCGTCGAGCGAATGCACATGCCCCGGCCGGCAGCGGCCTTGAGAGCGTATGCCACGGTGCCGGGCTGGTTTTCGTTGCTGGACTTGTTCTTCGGGATGACCAGCTTGTTCTCGCAGTGCGGTCCCGGTTCAAGCCGGTGCAGGGTGGCTTTGGCGGCACTGGTGGGGTCTGTGATCCCGCGTGGTAACTGGGCCGAAATCCACGCGCCGATCTGTTGGCTCAGCAACAGGTCGATACAGGTGTTGAAGCACTTCTGTGATGACCGGTGGGGTCCGAAGACCAGCAGGGTTTCGTCACGCTTCAGCGGTTCAAGAACCGCGCCCAGGTCGTCTGATATCAGGCCGGCAACGGCGCGCTTTACCTGGAGGTTGTACACAAGCGGCACCGCCAGCATGATCAGGAACGCAATCAGGAAAGACCGGGCAATGCCGACCGCCGTGTGGCTGGGCCATATCCGGTAGACCACATAGGCCAGCACCACCAGCAGGCAGACGGTCGGGAAGATGACCGCCAGCAAGGCAATGGGAATGCCGATCACCGAGATCATGCCGATAACGAAGACGGTCGGGGCTACTGCCACCGAGATCAGGCCAAGCACCGCGGCGATGATCGCAATAAGTCCGAATGAAAATTTCATGCCGGTCTGTTCTCCGAAAGCGTCAAAGGCACCGTGTTGGCCTTGGCAAAGGGCCAAGCCTGTCAGGCCCGGTTACCTTGCGGGAGAATGGTAAAACTGACGTGAAGTTCGATGTTCGGCAGCTTTTGGCCTGCACTTATAAAGA
>JAWVYF010000052.1:0-13228 GCA_033722845.1 Anderseniella sp.
CTTGCGGACCATCTGCATCATGGCTTGCGTTTTTGGATCAGCGGGCGCGGAAAGAGCGGTGACGGGCTGCGCATCATCCCCCTTGCGGTTGGACTTGGCCGGCACGCCGGGCGTCATCAGCGCCTTTTGCACCTTTACCGATCCGCACATCGGACACTCGACCAGACCACGCTTGGCCTGCGTGTCAAAATCGGCGGACGAGCCGAACCAGCCGTCAAACTCGTGGTCCTTGTCGCAGATGAGCGAGTAGCGGATCATTCGGCGGCATCCCGTGTTGCAGCGCTGGCCAGCGTGATCTCGCGGTCATGCGTCAGGGCCGGCACCTGGATGCGGGCTTCGGCAACCTTGCTCACGTCGATGTCGGCCATCACGATGGCTTCAGGTTCGTCGCCGGCATCTGCCAGCACCTCTCCCCACGGCGCCACAATCAGCGAGTGGCCGTAGGTCTTGCGGCCATCATCGTGCGTGCCGCACTGGGCCGGCGCAAACACGAAGCACCCCGTCTCGATGGCGCGGGCGCGCAACAGCACATGCCAGTGGGCGCGGCCCGTCGGCACGGTAAACGCCGCCGGCACCGTGATGAAGCTGCATCCTGCCTTGGCGAGCATGCGGTAGAGATAGGCAAACCGCATGTCATAGCAGATGGTCAGCCCCATCCGGCCCCACGGCAGGTCTGCCGTGACCGCCTCGCGGCCAGCCTCGAACGTGCCGGATTCGCGGTAGCGCTCGCCATTGGGCAGGTCCACGTCAAACATGTGGATCTTGTCGTAGCGCGCCATCACCTCGCCGTCCGGACCGAACAGGATCGAGCGGTTGGCAAGTTTGCCGCCACCGGCCTGCACCCCCAGCGAGCCTGCCAGCAAGTACTTGCCGGTTTCCTTCGCCAGCGCCGCAAAGCGTGCGGCGGTGATGCAGTCCTCCTCGCGCTGGACCGCTTCAGCCACGGCTTCCTTCGGCCGGTTGATGATGTTGGTCATCTCCGGCGTCATGATCAGGTCTGCGCCGCCTGCTACCGCCTCGCGAACCAGCGCCTCAACGCGGTCCGCATTGAACGCCGGGTCCTTGCGCGCACTCATCTGGATGCAGGCAGCCTTGAAAACCGGTGTGTTGCTCATCTGAAGCCTACTCCGTGCTTTGCGCGATCAGCCGTCTGCCAGCAATGCGTCCAGTTTGCCCGCACGCTCCAGCGCGTGCAGGTCATCAGACCCGCCAACATGGGTTTCGCCAATGAAAATCTGCGGCACGGTGCGCCGGCCGTTGGCACGGCTCGTCATCTCGGCGCGCTTGTCCGGCGCATAGGTCACGTCGATCTCGTCATACGTGACCCCCTTTTGCGACAACAGCGACTTTGCCATGTGGCAATAGGGGCAAAGACCGGTCGTATAAATCGTTACAGGCTTCATGCGCGGCAAAACCTTTGCATCAATTCGGGGCTGTTGGTGCTCTTATATGATGTCATCCCGGTGTGCTGACAAGCGCGAACACAACGAGGTCTACCTGTACAGCACCTGCCTTGACCAGCGTTCTCGCGCATTCTCCAGCTGTCGCACCTGACGTCATCACATCATCAATCAGCACCACCTTTGCCCCTGCCACGGCAGGAACGTGCGCTGCCGAGACGTCAAACGCACCCCTTACATTGCGATTGCGCTCGCCCTGCCCCAGCCCGACCTGCGAGCGCGTATTGCGCAACCGCACCATCAGGTCTGCCACGCAAGGCTTGCCAGCCAGTTTCGCAATTTCGGCAGCCAGCAAAGCCGACTGGTTGTAACGCCGGCTCCACAGCCGCCACCTGTGCAGCGGTACAGGCGCAATGATGTCCGCCTCGGCCAGCACCTCAAGCCCGGCATGCATCATCATGCGAGCCATGACAGGACAAACCTCATGACTGTCACGATACTTCAGCGCATGAATGAGCGCCTGCGAGGCATTGTTGAACACCACCGCACCCCGCGCCCGGTGCCAGCCCGGCGGGGCCTTGATAGCCCGCGCAGAGACCGCGCCCGGTCCTGCATCATGGCTCATCGGTGTGCCGTAGACATCGCACACCGGCGCACTGACCACCTCAAGCGCGCCCCAGCACTCAGGGCACATGCCACCCGGCGCGCTCACCGGCGCGCGGCAGCCATGGCAGGTCATCGGCACGGCAAGATCAAGCAGCCCGCTGCCAATCCGCTTGCCGAAGTCCGAGACTTGCTGCAACACGCCGCTTGCCATACCTACTCCTCACACACTCGACCTGCATCACCATCGCGCCTCACGCAAGGCCTTGCAAGCCACCACGATGAAGCCCTAAGTCACCTCCCATGACCGATGCAGCCCCGACCCTGTTTGACCAGCCCGCCATTGCGCGCAACCTTGCCCGCGCGCTTGGAGACGGCAATCTGCCATCGTTCCTGGAAGAACTTGCTGCCGATGAGCTGGCCGATCGGCTAGGTCTCATCAACCGGCAGTTCCGGGAAGTCGGGATCGTATCCTTCGCCGCTGACAAGCTTGAAGCGCTTGTCCGTCCGGCCCTCGCCCCCGGCGCAAGCGTTAGGTCCATCCCCGTCATTGCCGGCAACCGGTTGACGCTCGAGCAGCCTCAACTTGAGCCGGAAAGCTTCGATTGCCTGATCGTGAGCAGCAGCCTTGAATGGGTCAACGACCTGCCCGGTACGCTTAGCCTGCTGCGCCGGGCACTGAAGCCGGATGGCGTTCTGCTGGCAGCCATGCTGGGTGGCGATACACTCAACGAGTTGCGCCAGGCCTGGCTGCATGCCGAGGCGGAGCTGTCCGGCGGAGCCTCGCCCCGCGTCGCCCCGTTTGCCGATGTGCGCGAAACAGGCAGCCTGTTGCAGCGCGCAGGCCTCGCCCTGCCTGTGGTGGATGCTGACCGGCTGACCGTGCGCTATGCCAGCGCACTCAACCTGATGCAGGAGCTGAAGGCATTCGGGCTGTCCAACGCACTGGCCGCACGCCGCCGGGGGCTCGTGCCACCCCGTCTGCTTGCAGCCGCAAGTGCCGCCTGTGACGCCCAGTTCGCAGACCCGGACGGGCGTGTGCGCGCCACATTCCAGATGCTGTATCTCACTGGCTGGGCACCACATGAAAGCCAGCCCAGGCCATTGCGGCCCGGTTCTGCAAAGGCCAGCCTGGCCGAGGCCCTCAACGTCGTCGAAAGAAAACTGCCCAAGGGCGAGTGACGGCGTGCCGTCAGATACCGGTCAGCGATCCGCCAATCACCACCAGCGTGGTCATGATGGCTGCCGACATACCCAGCGCCAGAACAGCGTAATCGCGTGTCACCGGCCTGCGATCCTGTGGGCGCGCGTGCGCCTCGATGCGGGAAACTTTCATTGTTCAACGACCCCAATACTCAACTAACCCGTTACAATGCGCCCGCCGTTCATGCGGCAGGTCGTCATCCTTGGGACGTGAACGTTGAGGGGTTGACCTCAGACCAGGTCGATGAGATGCGCGATCAGCGGTTCATCGGCCGGTGGCATCGGAAAATCCCGTAACCGGTTGGGCTTCACCCACTTGAGACCGCTATGCTCATGCTGCGCGATTTCACCCTTCCAGCGCCGGCATACGTAAAGCGGCATCAGCAGGTGGAAATCCTCGTAGGCATGACTGGCAAACGTCAGCGGCGCCAGGCAGGCCTCGGTCACATCGATCCCCAGCTCTTCCTTCAGCTCGCGTATCAACGCGGCTTCGGGCTGCTCCCCGGGCTCAACCTTGCCACCGGGAAACTCCCACAAACCGGCAAGGTTTTTGCCCTCGGGCCGCTGGGCGATGAGGATTCTTCCATCCGTGTCGACCAGCGCGCAGGCAACGACGAGAACGAGCTTCTTTCCGTTCATGTCCGCGAACCACTCTGCCGGTTGAAAGTTAACAGGCCGGGTAAAGTTTTACCCGCTCGAGCTCCCGATGGCCCGGTTTGTGAGGTCAGGGTTACCAAATCGCCAACCCGGGCTCAGCTTCGATACGAGCCGTTAATATCAATGTAGGCGTGGGTGAGGTCGCAGGTCCATACCGTCGCCCGGCCCTTGCCGATGCCCACATCCGTCTCGATGTCGATGTTCTGACCCTTCATGTGCGGCACCAGCTTTGCCTCGTCATATCCGGGGTGAATGCCACCCTTCGAGGTAATGAGCACGCCACCGATCTTGACCTTGAGCTTGTCCCGTTCTGCCCGCTCGCCCGACTTGCCCACCGCCATCACGATGCGGCCCCAGTTGGCGTCTTCGCCGGCAATGGCCGTCTTGACCAGCGGCGAATTGGCAATCGCCAGTCCGATGCGCCGGGCAGCGCCGTCATTCTCTGCGCCCGTCACGGTGATCGAGATGAACTTGCGGGCCCCTTCGCCGTCACGCACGATCTGGTGCGCCAGGTCCTGCAACACCTCATCCAGCGCCTTGCGGAAGCTCTTCAGTTTGGCGTCGTCAATCGAGCGCAGGCCCTTTGCCTCGTTGCCGGCCTTGCCCGTCGCGCACAGCAGCAGCGTATCCGACGTTGAGGTATCACCATCCACGGTGATCGAGTTGAAGCTGCGATCACACGAGTCGGCGAGCAGCTTCTGCAAGATGCCCTTCGGCAGTGCGGCATCGGTAAAAACAAAGCCCAGCGTGGTTGCCATGTCCGGCGCAATCATGCCCGAGCCCTTGGCAAACCCGTTGATCGTTACCGTCTTGCCGCCCAATTTTGCAGTGGCGGTCGAAAGCTTGGGAAACGTATCGGTTGTCATGATGGCCTTGGCCGCTGCCATCCAGTTGTCTGCCGTGGCGGCTTCAGCCATCCCGGCCAGCCGCGAGGCAATTGGCTGGGGATCGAGGTTCATGCCGATCACACCCGTCGAAGCCACAAAGATCTCTTCCTCCTTGCCGCCCGTCGCCTGCGCCGCCGCCTTGACGGTTTCAGTCACCGTCTTTTCACCGGCCTTGCCCGTAAAGGCATTGGCATTGCCCGCATTGACCACGATGGCGCGTGCCTTGCCGCCCTTCAGGTTGTCGCGGCACAGATCGACCGGCGCCGAGCACGTCTTGGACCGGGTCAGCACGCCTGCCACCGCCGTTCCCTTGTCCAGCACACACAACACAAGATCATCGCGGTTCTTGTAACGGATACCGGTCTCTGCCGTCGCCAGGCGCACACCGGCAATCTGGGGCAAGTCAGGATATGTCTTCGGTGCAAGCGGAGAAACTGGAAGCGGTGCAGCCATGATCTGAAACCTGGAGGAATGGGGGCGGGTTGACGCGACACGCGATGAAGAAACACCGCACAATGCCGTTATTTGAGCCCGTGCAGCAAGAGGCAACCGGAGTGGAAAACGCAAAAAGGCCGGCATCCAGCTTCAGCAGATACCGGCCCGGAAACTCTCGTCGCAGCTGACTTGCGCTTACTGGGTGCTGCCTCTGTCCGACTTGCCACCCGTGGTCTGCGGCTGTGCCGCGCCCGGTGCGGCCGGCACCTTGCCCTGAGCCTGCAGGGCCTGGCGTTTCTTCTCGGCTTCAGCCTGCAGCCGCTTCAGATCGTCATCAAGAATTTCGATCTTGCCGGTCGTACGCAGCTCGATCACCTTGTCCTGCACAGCCTTGCGCAGCAACACCAGCCGGATCGGATCCTTCACGCTGTCATACGGCTGAGCACCACCTTCCTGAATGTCTTCAAGCTTGATGATGTGCCAGCCGAAATCGGTCTTTACCGGAGGCGATACATCGCCCTTGTTCATGGCGAACACGGCCTTGGAAAACTCCGGCACCATTTCGCCCGCCGTAAAGAAGCCGAGGTCGCCGCCATAATCGCGCGATCCATCCAGCGACACCTGCTTGGCGACATCCTCAAACTTTTCGCCGGCTTCCAGCCGTTTGACGACCGCCTGGGCGTCCTCTTCGGAATTCACCAGAATATGGCGTGCCCGGGCACGCTTTTCCGTCGGCACCTTGGCAGCTTCGCGCTCATAGGCAGCGCGAATTGCATCTTCGGTAACAGACGGTGCCAGTTCATTGGTGAAGTAGGCATCGCGCAGCGCCTTGGCCTGATAGAACTTCAGCCGGCGTTTGTATTCGTCCGACTCGGTGATCTTGTTCTTCAGCGCTTCCTGCGCCAGCAGGTGACGTTCGATCAGATACTCCACGACGAACGCAAACCGCAGGTTTGCCGGAACTTGCTCAAGCTGTGGCCTGAGGTCATCAGAGGCCAGCGCAATTTCCTTCGCGGTGATGTTGTAGCCGTTCACCTTGGCAACGATCTGGCTATCCCCGTCCTGAGCCGCTGCCGTTCCCGCAAATGCCACAAGTGCCACGGCGGCCAGTGTGTATTTCAGCTTGCTGTTCATCATTCTTCCAAAATGCCAATCTTGGTATTCATCGCCAGCACCAGACCGCGACTGCCGGACTGACGAGCTGACCCGAGAAGCCAATGCTGCGCTCTTGCCTACAAAATCAGGCGAGATTAAGCCGTTCAAACACTCGCGCGGCTGCTGCAACACCTCTTCCCCATCAATCGCGCGCACAATGCCCACATTCTCGTTCGATATTCAAGTGCGAGCACCATGGATCCCACGCACCTTGCCACACAGATCAAGGCGGGTAAGGCGCTTGAATCGGGAGAATATTACCACTACCTCCTCCCCATCCGCCAAATCGGCAACCGGACGGCTGACGACAATTATGCATTTTTTCTTTATCCGTTGCCGATTTGCCACAGTTATTGCGGCTTAGGATCAAGTTGACTAAACAGTAGAGCGAATTTGCGGGCACCGCAGGACGCGGGCCATGTTCTTGCCAGACCAGAGACTTTCACGCCGGGTATGACCCGGTTCATTTTCAGACAGACACCAGGTACATCAGATGTTCGGACTCGGCTCCATCGCCGCCAAGGTTTTCGGTTCTTCAAACGACCGCAAAGTCAAGAAGTACAACGCCCGCGTTGAAGCCATCAACGCCCTGGAGCCGGAACTGGAGGCGCTGAGCGACGAGCAGTTGCGGGCCCGCACCGACGAGTTCCGCAAGCAGTATGCAGAGGGTACGCCGCTTGACGACCTGCTGATACCCGCCTTTGCCACCGTGCGCGAAGCATCCAGACGCGCACTGGGCCTGCGCCACTTCGACGTCCAGCTGATCGGCGGCATGGTGCTGAACGAAAACTCCATCGCTGAAATGCGCACTGGCGAAGGCAAGACGCTGGTCGCCACCCTGCCCGTCTATCTGAATGCCATTACCGGCAACGCCGTGCATGTGGTGACCGTCAACGACTACCTCGCCAGCCGCGACGCTGAATGGATGGGCAAGGTCTACGGTTTCCTGGGGCTCACCACCGGCGTCATCGTGCATGGCCTCGACGACGATGAGCGCCGCGCCCAGTATGCCTGCGATGTCACTTACGCCACCAACAACGAGCTGGGCTTCGACTATCTGCGCGACAACATGAAGTTCGATCTCGCTGACATGGTTCAGCGCGGCCATTACTTCGCCATCGTCGACGAAGTTGACTCGATCCTCATCGACGAAGCACGCACACCCCTCATCATCTCCGGTGCCATCGAGGACAAGTCCGATCTCTACAACCAGATCGACACCATCATTCCGCAGCTGGCTGAAGAAGATTTCGAACTGGACGAGAAGAACCGGTCTGTTGTGCTCACCGAAGCTGGCAACGAGAAGATCGAACAGCTGCTGCAGGATTCCGGCCTGATGCAGGAAGGCTCGCTCTATGACGTAGAGAACGTCACCCTGGTTCACCACGTCAACCAGGCGCTCAGGGCCCACAAGCTGTTCCAGCGCGACCGCGACTACATCGTCAAGGACAATGAAGTCATCATCATTGACGAGTTTACCGGCCGCATGATGCCGGGCCGGCGTTACTCCGAAGGCCAGCACCAGGCACTTGAAGCCAAGGAGCGCGTGCGCATCCAGCCGGAAAACCAGACGCTCGCCTCGATCACCTTCCAGAACTATTTCCGCCTCTATGACAAACTGGCCGGCATGACCGGTACAGCGTCAACCGAGTCGGAAGAATTCATGGACATCTACAAGCTGGACGTGGTCGAAATTCCGACCAACGTGCCTGTCCAGCGCCTTGATGAAGACGACGAGGTCTACCGCACGGTGCGCGAAAAATTTGCCGCCATTGTCGAGGCCATCAAGGATGCACAGGAGCGTGGCCAGCCGGTGCTGGTCGGTACCACCTCGATTGAGAAGTCGGAAATGCTGGCGGCTCACCTGAAGGAACAGGGTATTGCCCATAACGTGCTCAACGCCCGTTATCACGAGCAGGAGGCCCAGATTATTGCCCAGGCTGGCGTGCCGGGCGCGGTTACCATTGCCACCAACATGGCCGGCCGCGGCACCGACATTCAGCTTGGCGGCAATGCCGAGATGCGCATTGCCACCGAGTTGGCAGATGTGCCCGAGGGCAAGAAGCGCGATGCCGCCATCCAGAAGATCCACGACGAGATCGCCGAGAAAAAGAAGCAGGCGCTTGATGCCGGTGGTTTGTTCGTGATCGCCACCGAGCGCCACGAAAGCCGCCGCATCGACAACCAGCTGCGCGGCCGTTCAGGCCGTCAGGGTGACCCGGGCCGGTCCCGCTTCTACCTGTCGCTGGAAGACGACCTGATGCGCATTTTCGGTTCCGAGCGCATGGACTCCATGTTGCAGAAGCTAGGCCTCGAAGAAGGCGAGGCCATTGTCCACCCGTGGATCAACAAGGCACTCGAAAAGGCCCAGCAAAAGGTCGAGGCCCGCAACTTTGACGCCCGCAAGAACATCCTCAAGTTCGACGACGTGATGAACGACCAGCGCAAGGTCATCTTTGAACAGCGCATCGACATCATGAAGGGTGAGGACGTTTCCGGCACCGTCGAGGACATGCGCCACGAAGTGATCGACACAACCGTTGAAGCACACATTCCGCCCAACGCCTATCCCGAGCAGTGGCGCTCTGCCGAACTGCGCGAGAAGCTGCGCGAGGTGGTTGCCATCGACTTCCCCGTCGAGGACTGGGCCGCCGAGGAAGGCATCGCCGACGAGGAAATCCGCGAGCGTGTGACCGATGCTGCCAACAACCTCTACGCCGAAAAGCGCGAGAAGTACGGCGACGAGATCATGGGCTACGTTGAAAAGGAAATCCTTCTTCGCACCCTCGACCAGCTGTGGCGTGAACACATCATCACGCTGGAGCACCTGCGCCAGGCCGTTGCGCTGCGCGGTTACGGCCAGCGCGACCCGCTGAACGAGTACAAGTCGGAAGGCTTTGCCCTGTTCGAACAGATGGTTGCCCGCCTGCGCGAACTGGTCACCGGTCAGCTGATGCGGGTCGAGATTTCGCAGAATCCGCAGGACATGTTCGACGACGATGAAGAACTGCCCGAGATGCACATCGAGAATTTCGATGAAGACGGGCTGGAACTGCCATCGGAAGAGTTCGATCCGGACAACCCGGCCACCTGGGGCGACATTGGCCGCAACCAGCTGTGCCCGTGCGGTTCCGGCAAGAAGTTCAAGCACTGCCACGGGGCCTACACCTGATTGACCGGCACACGGACGCAACCACGTTGGTTTGCCGTTAAGTCATTTCTGGCATAGGTTTTGCTCATCATTTCAGTTCACAGCTGGATGAGGGAGCAAAATGACCATGTCGAACAAACTCAATCGCCGCGCTGTACTTGGCGGGTTGACCGCAGCAAGCCTTGCGGCACCGCTGTGGGCTGAGGCTGGCCATGCTGCCACGCGCCGCAAGAAAAAGCGCAAGAAGACAAGCGTTTCCAATTATTCGCCGATGCCGCGCGAAGCACTGGACCAGGGCCAGCCGTTTCACCTGGTTGTCTCGATCCGCGAACAGAAAGCCCACGTTTATGCCGGCACCCAGCTGATCGGCTCGTCGCGCATCTCGTCCGGCAAGCCGGGGCACGACACCCCGCAAGGCATCTTCACCGTCATGGAGAAGCGCCGTCACCACCGCTCCAACATCTATTCCAACGCCCCGATGCCCTACATGCAGCGGCTGACCTGGTCCGGCATCGCGCTGCACGAAGGCCACGTGCCAAACCGCCCGGCCTCGCATGGCTGTGTGCGGCTGCCCCGCAGCTTTGCCGCTGATCTGTTCAAACTGAAAACCCGCAACCGGCACGTGGTCATTGCCGACCACATGCCTGAGGTCCACGCGGTTACGTCTTCTGCCTTGTTCCAGCCGCGCCTGCCCGAAACAGCCAGCCTCGACCCGGCATCCGGCACCGCAGCGGAGCCCGGTGCCGAAGGTGATCCACTGCGCATCTATCTGACCCGGCACACCGGCAAACACCGCCTTGAACGGGTCCAGCACATGCTCTCGAGGCTCGGTTTCTACAAGGGCCCGGAAGACGGTCTCATGGGCCGCAAAACCTGGCGTGCGCTGGTCGATTTCCAGTTGTCCGCCGGCATCAAGCCGACAGGCGTGCTGCGTGGGCAAACGCTGCCCATCCTCGAAACCGCCTTCGGCATCGAGGAAACGCCGGCAGGCCATCTCTACGTCCGCCAGGGCCAAAAGCCCGTCTTTGACATGCCGTTGCAGCTGGAAAGCTCACATGAGTTGCTTGGCACCCATCTGTTCTCAATGGGCCAGCCAGACCCTCAATCCGGCAAGGCAAGCTGGACAGCCCTGACAGTGAGCGGAGAGAGCCTTGGCGGCGCCGGTGCCGCACTTGCGGCACTGCAGCGGTTCCAGATACCGGCACAAGCGCGCACGCGCATCGAGCGCATGCTGACTCCGCATTCTTCGCTGGCCGTGTCCGATACCGGACTGGGACCGGAAACCGGCAAGGGAACCGACTTCATCGTCATCACCCGTTGATTTTTGCTTCATCCCGTGGCTCTGCTGTGCCATGCAACAAGTGGCTGAGCGCGCGCGTTTTCTATCGGCCACATCAACCTGCGATCAGCGGCCTCCCTTTCTATGACCAACGAACAGATCATTCTATTCACCATCATGGGCTCGGTGCTGGCCCTGCTTGTCTGGGGCCGCATCCGCTACGATCTGGTTGCATTTTCCGCCCTGGCCATCGCCGTCATTGTTGGCGTGGTGGACAAGGATCGCGCGTTCGAAGGCTTCGGCCACCCGGCTGTCGTCATCATCGCGCTGGTGCTGATTGTTTCACGCGCCCTGTCGCAGTCCGGTGCGGTTGACCTGCTGACCCGCCGCATCATTTCCGCCAGCCGCGGCATCAGCTCCCACATCGCGGTGTTCGGACTGGTGGGCGGTGTGCTGTCGGCCTTCATGAACAACGTGGCCGCACTCGCCCTGCTGATGCCAGTCGACATGCAGGCCGCCGACAAGGCCAGGCGCGCCCGCGCCCTGACCCTTATGCCCTTGTCCTTCGCCACCATTCTGGGCGGCATGGTCACCCTGATCGGCACCCCCACCAACATCGTCATCGCGCAGTTCCGCGGCCAGGCCACCTACAATGGCGAGCCACTGGGAAATGCCTATTCAATGTTCGACTTCGCCCCCGTCGGCATCGTGTGTGCGCTGGCCGGGCTGGCCTTCATAGCGCTGTTTGGCTGGCGCTTCACGCCGGTTGATACAAAGCGCAGCTCGTCCGCCCAGGACCTGGAAAACCTCGAAGGCTACGTCATGGAAATCCAGGTCCCGGAAGGCTCACCGGCTGCCGGGCGAAAGGTGCGCGACCTGTATACCGCCGCTGACGAGAACGACGTATACATTCTCGGCCTCATCCGCCGCGGCGAACGCCTTCCAGGCTCGGCCCGGGGCGTCGAAATCAGAAAGGACGACATCCTCGTCCTTGAGGCCACACCGGAAGCGCTGGAGTCGTTCTCCAACGCCCTGAAACTGTCCTACTCGAAATCGTCGAAGCACAAGGGCCCGCTGACCGGCACACTGGCCATGACCGAGTGCGTTGTCACCTCGGGCTCGCGCATCGAAGGCCGCTCGGCCCGCGACGTGCGGCTGCTCTACCGCCAGCAGACCATGCTGCTCGGCGTCGCTCGCGAGGGCAAGGCAACCCGTGAGCGCATCCGCCAGATGCCGCTGCAGGCCGGTGACGTGCTGCTGCTCATGGGCCCGCGCGATACATTACCAGACGTGATCAGCTGGCTCGGCTGCCTGCCACTGGCCGACCGCGACCTGCAGGTCACCCAGCGCGAGAAGGCAGGCTATTCCATCACGATCTTCGCAGCCGCCATCCTCGCGTCGAGCTTCGGGCTGGTCTACCTGCCCGTCGCGCTGGGCGCGTGTGTGGCGCTCTATGCGCTGTTGCGCGTCATTACGCTCAGCCAGATCTATGACTCCGTTGAGTGGCCGGTCATCGTACTGCTCGCCTCGCTCATTCCAATTGGCGCTGCCATCGAAAGCTCCGGCGGCACCCAGCTCATTGCCAGCGGCATTGTCTCGGTCACGCAAGGCTGGCCGGCGTGGGCCATCCTGCTGTTCCTGATGATCGTCACCATGACCTTGTCGGATGTGCTCAACAACGTCGCCACCGTGCTGGTCGCCGCGCCCGTTGCCATCAACATCGCCGAGAAGATCGGCGCCAACCCGGACGCCATGCTGATGGGCGTGGCGGTTGCCGCTTCATGCGCCTTCCTCACCCCCATCGGGCACAAGAACAACACCATCATCATGGGGCCGGGCGGCTACCGGTTTGGCGACTATTGGCCCATGGGCCTGCCGCTGGAGATCATCATCCTGGCGGTCGGCGTCCCGATGATCATGCTGGTGTGGGGGCTCTAGAGCATCATCCGATCAGGTTGAATCACCTGTTCGGATAAAGATGCTCGATTTCAAAGTGCTAGAGCAACTTCAGCCGTTCATTCTGAATGGCTGTTGCTCTAGACGCATCGTTGACGCGCATGGCGCATGCGCATACCATCATGCGCATGAACAAGTCAGTCGCACGCAAATCGACCAACCTCAGCCTTGATGCCCAGCTCGTAGCGGATGCCAAGGCGATGGGCCTGAATCTGTCCGAAACCGCCGAGCGCGCCATTGCAGATGCCGTGCGCGAAGAAAAGGTTCGCCGCTGGAAGGAAGAAAACCGCGAGGCCATGGAGGCCTACAACAGATACGTCGAGGAACACGGCTTGCCTCTCGCCGAGTACCGGCTGTTCTGACCTGATGGCCCAGTTCGATGTTTACAGGCTGCCCAATCTGCAAGGCTACGCAGTCGAGGTGCAGCATTCGCAATTTGCAGATATGAAGACACGCGTGGTTGTTCCGCTCATGGAACCGGCTGGCTTGTCAGGCGGCTTCA
>JAWVYF010000053.1:0-13156 GCA_033722845.1 Anderseniella sp.
GCGAGGAGCGGCGGAGTCGCGACCGGGACCAGACTTTGTCGCGGACGTGTTCGCGAAAACCAATCAAAGGCCGAGGGTGACATTGAGGAGAACTTGCACACCACCACCACACCCCTCACTCGCCCTGCGCCAGGGGTCCGTTCGTGCCCAGTCCGGTGATTTCCAGAACCAGCTTGCGGCGCACGGCGCTGGCAAACTGTTCGGCGTTCTCGGCCGTCACCACGAACGAGCCGGGGCCGCCGATGATGGTGTCCTTGAAGGCCTGTTCCAGGTCGTACGTCACCGGTTGGCCAGAGCATCCTCGGCACAGCACCGCCAGCCCGTTGATGGTGATGCCGGCCTGCACGATCTGCTGGCGCGCTTCGAAGATGGATGGGCCGTTCCAATTGTTGGCGCTGTCGGCAGACAGGTCGATCACCCGGCGCAGGCCCTTGTAGGCATTGTTGTCGATGCGCGACTTGCCAAACAGAAGGGCCGCACCAATGGCATTGCGCCCCCAGGCCAGCCGTGGCGGCTTGACCAGCGCCTCTGCAAACGCCCTGGCCGAGGCTTCGTCCTCGATCACCGTCCAGTCCGCCACCACCTGCTGCGAGTTGGCGTCGGCCCACTCGATATAGGTGACCGCGATCTTGCCGAGCAGACCGCTGGAGATGGCCTTGAGCACCGCCGGGTCGGAGATTGCCTTGGCATAGCCTTCGCGCTGGAAGCGGATTTCGGCTTCGTCAATTGAGCCGGTGGCATCGGCCAGCAGCACCAGTTCCAGGTCGACTTCCGTTTCGGCGCGGGCAGGGGCCAGCGCGGCAATCGCCGTCAGGGCGAGCGCCAGCAGAATGATTGCGCTGTGGCGGATGACCTTCATTGCGCTCTCGCTACTTCAGTTCCACCTCGATGAAAGCATATTCGCCGTCATTGGCGTTGATCACATCATGTTCAACGCCCACCTCGCGGAAATAGGGCACACCCTTTTTCATCTCCGCTTCTGCTTCTTCATTGTTGGGCAGTTTGACGCGCACCTTGCCGTCCATCAGCGGCACGACCACGTAGTCCATCTCGTGCCGGTGCCAGCCGGTATTGTCGCCCGGGCCAAAGCGCCACTCGGTAACGCGCACCTTCTCATTGTCAATGAACACTGTCGGTTTGGCTGTGCCGCTCACGTTCGCCTCTCTGTGTTGTGATGGTTCGCGAGGTGATGATCATCACATCACACCGATTGAACGATGGCTAGGTTCGTTTTCAACAGTCGCCGGGCAAACAGGACTTCGGCGGCTAACAACAAAAAAGGAAACGAAAATGAGCAAGAAGACCAACATCCTCGCCGCAGTCGTTTTTGCTGCTGCCGCCTTTGCCGCTATGCCCGCTGCAAACGCTACCGTCGCTGCCGGACAGATGGCAGCTGCTGCAACGCCAGCCGTTGCAACCACCACTGCCGCAGCCGAAGTGCAACTGGTCGGCGGGCGCCGCTGGCGCCATGGCCACCGCTGGCATCGTCGCCATCATGGCTGGTACGGCGGCTATGGCTACTACGCGCCTGTCTATCATGGCGGTGGCTGCCACTGGCTGAAGCGCAAGTGGCGTCGCACCGGAAGCCGTTACTGGCGCAAGCGCTACTATCGCTGCGTGAACCGCTACTACTGATTGCGGACCGCTACAAAACAAGGAAGGCAGCCGGATCGCTCCGGCTGCCTTCGCCCTGTTCGCCGTCCCTTGCGAACTAGATGCGGATGGCTTCTTCCGGGGCCATGTAGTCGTAGCCCAGGTCGTCAGCCACCGCCTTGTAGGTGACATGACCTGCGTGCACGTTGAGGCCGCGCCGCAGATGTTCGTTCTCATTGAGTGCCTTGCGCCAGCCCCGATTCGCAATCTGCAGAATGAACGGCAAGGTCACGTTGTTGAGAGCGTGGGTCGAGGTCTTGGGAACGCCGCCCGGCATGTTGGCCACGCAATAGTGGATCACATCATCGACCACATAAACCGGATCATCATGGGTGGTGGCCTTGGATGTTTCAGCACACCCGCCCTGGTCAATCGCCACGTCCACGATAACCGACCCTGCCTTCATCGACTTGATGATATCGCGGGTGATCAGCTTGGGCGCTGCGGCACCGGGAATAAGGACCCCGCCGATCACCAGGTCAGCTTCGGCGCAATGGCGCTCAATGGCGTCCTTGGTGGAATACACGGTGTTGAGCGGGCGGTCGAACTGGGCCCACAGCTGGCGCAGCACGTCGACGTTCCTGTCGATCACCCATACGTCTGCACCCATGCCAAGCGCAATGTGGACAGCGTGACGGCCGACGACGCCGCCGCCGATAACCACCACCTTGGCCGGGTCCACACCAGGTACGCCACCCAGCAGCAGGCCATGCCCGCCATGCGCCTTCTCCAGGTAGTAGGCACCTGCCTGGATGGACAGCCGTCCCGCCACTTCAGACATCGGCGCGAGCAAAGGCAGACCACCAGTTGGGCTGGTCACGGTTTCATAGGCGATGCAGGTGGCCTTCGACTTCACAAGATCCTTGGTCTGCGCCGGATCGGGAGCCAGGTGCAGATAGGTGAACAGGATCTGGCCTTCGCGCAGCATCTTGCGCTCATTGGCCTGCGGTTCCTTCACCTTCACGATCATCTCCGCCTTGGCGAAGATTTCTTCTGGCGTCTTGATGATCTTTGCACCGGCCTTGCGATAGGCGGCATCATCCATGCCAATGCCTGCACCGGCGCCCGTTTCAACGATGACCTTATGGCCGGCCTCAACCACTTCACGCACCGAAGTGGGCGTCATACCGACCCGGAATTCCTTGTTCTTGATCTCCTTGGGTACACCAATCAGCATCGCGGTTTCCTCCAGATAGCATTACTGATGGCCCATGAGGTTACAGCGGATGTTGCTCAATATGTTACCAATTCTTCTTGTTTTTGCGATATTTTCGAGAATCTATTCGAGCTAAGAGAGGGATAGTCGAATGAACATCGAAGGCGTTGATGGATCCGACAGGAAAATTCTGCGTGAGTTGCAGGCCGACAGTTCCATATCGGTGGCTGATCTGGCTGCGCGCATAAACCTTTCCCCATCCGCCTGCCACCGGCGCATAAAGTTGCTTGAGCAGCGCGGTCTGATTGCCGGGTATGGTGCCCGGCTGGATCGCAAGAAACTTGGCCTGGCGATCGAATTCTTCGTGGAGATATCGCTGGTTGCACAGTCGGAGCAAACGCTGGAAGCCTTCGAGCAGGCGGTACGGCGGGTGCCGGAAATACTGGAGTGCCATCTGATGGGCGGTCAGTACGATTATCTGCTGCGCATCTCGGCTGCCAGCGCCACAGATTATGAGCGCATCCACCGTCAGGCCATCACCCGGTTGCCGGGGGTGGCGCGGGTGCAATCATGCCTTGCGCTTCGTACCGTAAAGCCGTGGACCGGCCTGCCGGTTTGATTGATCTGTGTCACGATGCTGACAATCTGCTGTGGTTAAATTCGTTCATCAATATCGACACGGAGGCCAGACCAATGACTGCTACCGAAACGAGCCAGAGTTCAAGCGCTATCCCTGTGCCCGGGCTGTCTCACACCATGAACTACAGCGCCGATGCCATGCGCGCCCTTGCTGAATGCCAAGGCAAATATGCCGCGTTCGTTTCGAAGCGGCTGGCGGAAGATTTCGCCATGCCGTCACGGCTGGCAGAGTGCAGGTCGCCAATGGAGGTGATCGATGTGTGGGCCGGTTTCTATCGCACGGCAATGGAGCATTATGCAGGACATGCCCGTAGCATGACCGAGCTTGGCCAGCAGGCACTGGAAGACACTGTCCGTGAAGCCGAGCTTGAAGCCGCCGACATGGCGGATGCCGCAGCCAGCGCCATCAAGGCTGTTGAGCCCGCCGGAGACGCGAGCGCGAAGTCGGATCAGAAGGCGGCCTGAACGCGCACTCAGGTTGCGCTGTCATGATATTTGACCGGCTGGCGATGTTCCGGCCGGTCAAACAGCGTCAGGAAAGCGGCTTCCAAGCGCCTGGTGGTGGGCCCCGGCGCGTCGTTTGAGAACACCCGGCCGTTGACCCGCGATACCGGTGCAATGCCGCCCGCCGTGGTCGCGGTAAAGACCTCGTCGGATTCCAGAAACTCGTCCAGCTTTATGGGGCGGACTTCCGTTTCAAGACCAAGCTCGTGCGCCACCTCAAGAACCGAGCGCCGGGTGATGCCTTCCAGAACGCCCATGTCAGGCGTGCGCACCGAATTGCCCTTGACCGAGAAAACGTTGAACCCCGGGCCTTCGGTCACGTTACCCTGATGGTCCAGCAAGAGTGCTGTATCGAAGCCTGCATCCAGTGCTTCAAACAGCCCACGCGTCAGGTCACCCCAATGATAGTTTTTCGCGGTCGGATCAACGCTGTCCGGCGGTATCCGCCGCACGCCCTCGGGCACGAACAGGTGCGCTCCTCGCGCTGCCACTTCGGGCCGGATGACATGCAGGTAAGGGATGCACCAGGCAAAGAAATGGTTGCCGCACTGCCGCGGATCGCGGGTGCCGGGAATAAGCGGCACACCCCGGCTGGCGACCATGGCCACGTAAGCCTCGCGCAGGCCCGATGCCGCAACGATCGAATGCACGATCTCGCGCATGTCGTCCTTCGATTGGGGCACTTCGATGCGAACCTTTTTCAGCGACGCTTCAAACCGGTCCAGATAATCCTCCAGCCGGAAGAATGCGCCATTGCGCACCGAGGCCACGTCATAGGTGCAGTCGGACCGGGTGAAACCCCAGTCAGTCACGGGAACCTTCGCCTCCGAGATTGGCATGATCTCGCCGTTCATCCAGGCAGCACCTTTTGAAAGGTCCATTGTCATGATGTTCACTCCGCCGCCTGCTTGCCGGATGCGCTGTCTTCCTTGAGCAGCTGGGCCAGCAACTCGATGCCCGGCTCAATCATTTTTTCGTCGATGGAAGAAAAGCCAAGCCGGAAATAGTTACGCGGCGGGTTCGGGCAGCCGAAGAAAATCCGCCCCGGCTCGATGAGCAGACCATGGGCGCGCCCGGCCTTTGCCAGCCGCTCTGCGTCGAGGTCTGGCGGGCCTTCGACCCAAAAGCTGGTGCCGCCAAAACTGGGCACCCGGGCGCTATCGGGCAGGTGAGTCTGTAACGCCTCGGCCATGACTTCCCAGCGTGCCCGATAAGCACGGTGCAACCGCCGGATCAGCGTGTCGTGATGGCCTAGCGAGAGAAACAGGGCAGCGGTGCGCTGGTTGTTGTTGGGCGGGTGGCGCACCATCAGCCGGCGCAGGGCACGGGCCTGGTCTATGAACGGTTTGGGCGCAACCAGAAAGCCCAAGCGCAACCCGTGGAACACCGACTTCGACAGTGATCCCACATAGATGACGTGGCCATCGTCATCGAGCGACTTGAGCGACGGGCAGGGCTCGTTGACGTAATTGGTCTCGAACTCGTGGTCATCCTCGATCAGGATGAAGTCGCGCTTGCGGGCAGCTTCCATCAGCTCAAGCCGGCGGGACAGCGGCATGGTAACGGTTGTCGGCGCCTGATGGCTGGGGGTGACGAACGCCATCTCCGTGCCCGCTGGAATGGCATCTGGCGACAGCCCCTGGCCGTCCAAATCACACAGGCAGACATCGCGGGTGTGCAGCGAAAAGATGTTGCGCGCATCCGGCAGGCCGGGCTCTTCAACGGCAACCTTGGTGGTCGGTTTCGCCAAAAGACTGGAGATCATGTACAGCGCATGCTGAGCGCCAAGCGTCACTAGTATCTCGTCTTCGCTTGCCATGATTCCGCGCCGGGGCAGGATGCGGCGGCGGATCTGCTCCACCAGCAGCGGATCGTCAGCAGCATAGTGATCGTCGGTCCAGGCATTGAACCACCGCTTGCCGAGCGTCTGCCGGGCGCACTCGCGCCACTCGGCAATCGGGAACAGGTTGTGGTCCACCTGACCGTAGATGAAAGGGTACTTGTAGGACGACCAGTCCAGCGGCTTGGTGATGTTCTCAAGCGTATCGGGCGTGCGGGCAAAACGCGCCTCCCAGTCGGGTGCGGTTTCTGGAATGTCGGCGCGCTGCGGCGCGGCAGGGCGAGCAGCCGTCTGCGGAATGGCCTTGTCGGACACGTAGTAACCGGAGCGCTCTCGCGCCACCAGGTACCCGTCATCGAGCAGGCCCTGATAGGCCAGCATCACCGTATTGCGTGAAACGCCCAGTACCTTGGCCATCTTGCGGGTGGAGGGCACCGGCTCCTCGCGGCCCAACTGGCCGTCCAGTATGGCGGACACGAAGGCCTCGCGAATTTGCGTCTGGAGGCTGGCATACTCGCCCCGCTTGATCTGCAACAGCCAATCGCGCACGTTTCCGGTCCCTCGCTGGTCTCATTGTTCTGGGCAATTGGTGCCACGCTAGCGCCAAACTGGCCCAATGTCACGAGGGGGCAGGTGGTGTGGACGTGGACCACGCTGTTTTGATCAGCCTTGGGACTTATGGTAAAAGATCGGGATTGCCGGGAATTCTCGAAAAGGAAACACGTATGTCGCGCAGATTTTCTGAAGAATATTCGCCGGAGCCAGGTGAGCTTGAATCAGATGTCCGGCTGAAACAGGACGTGCAACCGCTGGGTGCTGCTGCCGCGTTGCCTCTGTATGCGTTCAAGTATCTGGACGATGACACCGAGTATGTCGGTGTGATGGCGCAGGATGTGTTGAAGGTGCGGCCTGATGCCGTTTCTTCCGGGCCGGATGGGTATTATCGTGTGAACTATGCCAAGCTCGGTATCCGCATGGTAACAAAGGCCGAGTGGGACGCCTCTCATGACAATGCAGCGCATTCTCCCGAGCCTCCCGTCCAGGATTCCGATATCCGGCTCAAGCGGAGCATCAAGCGGCTTGACCGCGTATCGCCGGAACCGCCCGGTGAAGAAGTTTCAGACATACGGCTGAAGCGGGATGTCCGGCTGATTGGCCGTACGTCGCCAGAACCGCTTGAGGGTTAGACTGCAGTCGCAGGCATCGCTTGTAGCAGGGCGCCGCGGGAGACCGCGGCGTTTATTATTTTACGTGTTGGCCTGTCTGCTGAAGTCGAAAATGAGACTCTGAGGCTCAAATTTTCCCGCTGGTCGGTCGCTTGGCGCTGGCTGGTGCTATTGCCGTTGCGATCTGGTCTGCTAGCGTGTCGCCAATCACACGACCGTAGACAACCAGTGGAAACGTCATGGCGAGCGAGCCCAAGATCGATCTCAACCTGAAGACCTGGGACGAGGTGAAAACCACCACGTGCTACATGTGCGCCTGCCGATGCGGCATCAAGGTGTACCTCAAGGATGGTACGGTCAAATACATCGAGGGCAATCGTGACCACCCGGTCAACAAGGGCGTGCTGTGCGGCAAGGGCTCGGCCGGCATCATGCAGCATTATTCGCCCGCGCGCCTGACCAAGCCGCTGATGCGGGTTGGCCCGCGAGGCAGCGGCGAATTCAAGGAGGTGGAATGGGAAGAGGCGCTTCGCACCGCCACCACCTGGCTGTCGCAGGTTCGCGCCACAGACCCGAAGAAGCTTGCCCTGTTTACCGGCCGTGACCAGTCGCAGGCACTGACCGGCTGGTGGGCAACCCAGTTCGGTACGCCAAACTTTGCAGCCCACGGCGGGTTCTGCTCGGTTAACATGGCGGCTGCCGGTCTTTACACGTTCGGCGGTGCCTTTTGGGAGTTCGGTGAACCCGACTGGGACCGCACGAAATACTTCATGCTGTTCGGCGTGGCGGAAGACCATGCCTCCAACCCGATCAAGACCGGGCTTGGCAAACTCAAGAAGAATGGCGCCAAGATCGTTTCGATCAATCCGGTCAAGTCGGGCTACTCGGCCATTGCCGATGAGTGGGTGGGCATCCGCCCCGGCACGGACGGGTTGTTCGTTGGTGCGCTGATCCACCAGTTGTTGAAGGCTGGCAAGATTGACCTCGACTATCTCGCCCGCTATACCAATGCCGCGCATCTGGTGATCCGCAACAAGGGTGGCGACGACGACGGCCTGATCGCGCGGGACCGCTATGGCAAGGTGCTGGTGCTGGATGCAAAGTCCGGCAAGCCTGTGCCGCAGGACAAAGCCGGCACGCCGGCGCTGCATGGTGAGGTCAAGCTGCCCGGCAAGGCAAAGCGCACCGGGGTGCCCGCTTTCCAGCTGATTGCCGAGCGCTACCTGTCGGACGACTACACCCCGGCCAAGGCGGCTGCCGCGTGTGGAATCGAGGCGGACACCATCGTGCGGCTGGCGGGCGAACTGGCCCATGCCGCCTTCGAGCAGGCCTTCGAGCTGCCCATTGCCTGGACCGACAGCCACGGCACGAAACACAAGTCGATGACCGGGCGGCCGGTTTCGATGCACGCCATGCGTGGCATCTCGGCCCACTCCAACGGGTTCCACACGTGCCGCTCGATCCACATCCTGCAGATCCTGCTGGGCACCATAGATGTGCCTGGCGGCTTCCTCTACAAGCCGCCGTTCCCCAAGGCGTCACCTCCTGGTCTCAAGCCCGCCGGCAAGGTGGGCGAGGTCAACCCGCTGAAACCGCTGCCCGGCCCGCCGCTGGGCTTCGTGGCGGGGCCTGAAGACCTGCTGGTCAACGAAGACGGTTCGCCCCGGCGCATCGACAAGGCGTATTCGTGGGATGCACCTGTCGCTGCGCATGGGCTGATGCACACGGTGATCACCAACGCGGCCAACAAGGACCCGTACGGCATCGACGTGTTGTTCATGTACATGGCCAACATGAGCTGGAACTCGACCATGAATTCCGGCGGAATCATGGATCACCTCACCAAGGTCGACGAGAAGACCGGCGAGTACGCCATCCCGAAGATCATCTACTCCGATGCCTACTATTCGGAGATGGTCGCTTATGCTGACCTCATCCTGCCGGACACAACCTACCTTGAGCGCTGGGACTGCATCTCGCTGCTCGACCGGCCGATTTCGGAGCCGCATGGACCGGCCGACTCGATCCGCCAGCCGGTGGTCGAGCCCGACCGGGACGTGCGTCCGTTCCAGACCGTGATGCTTGATCTGGGCGCAAGGCTGGGCCTGCCGGGCATGGTGAAGGAGGACATGACGCCGAAATACCCCGGCGGTTATGCCGACTACATCGTCAACCACGAGCGCGGCCCCGGCATCGGTCCGCTGGCCGGTTTTCGTGGTGAGGACGGCTCGAAGGAAGGCAAGGGCGAGGTCAATCCGAACCAACTTGATCAGTACATTAAGAACGGCTGCTACTGGAAGCACGAGCTGCCCGAGCACATGCGCTATTACCGCATGGCCAACAAGGATTACCTGGAGTGGGCGCAAGGTTTCGGCTTCAACCCGAACGCCAACCCGATCACTTTCAACCTGTATTCAGAGGTGATGCAGAAGTTCCGGCTGGCGGCGCGCGGGGTGGGCGATGTGGTGCCGCCCCAGGTGCACCGCCGCCGGGTAGAGGCATTCTTCGATCCGGTGCCGATGTGGTACGCGCCGTTTGAAGAAGCCATGACGGATGCAACTGACTTCCCGCTGCATGCCGTCACCCAGCGGCCCATGGCCATGTATCACTCGTGGGGATCGATGAATGCCTGGCTGCGGCAAATCCTTGGCCGCAACTGGCTTTACATGGACCGGGGCAGGGCGAAGAAGCTCGGCCTCAAGGATGGCGACTGGGTGCACGTCACCAGCCATCATGGCCGCATCAAGGTGCAGCTCAAGCTGATGGACGGCGTCAATCCGGACACCGTGTGGACGTGGAACGCCATCGGCAAGCGGGCTGGCGCGTGGAACCTCGACAAGAACGCGCCGGAAGCGAAGAAGGGCTTCCTGCTCAACCACATCATCTCCGACCTGCTCCCCGTTCGCGAGGGTGGCTACCGCTATTCCAACTCTGACCCGGTGACGGGGCAGGCGGCCTGGTACGACCTGCGCGTGCGGGTGGAAAAGGCCGATGGCGCTGAAATCAGCGAGCCGCAATACGAAGCCACCAAGCGCCCGCCCGGCCTGTTGAGGGCCGCAATGAAGGTGGGGCAGCGCGTGATGAAGGGGACGATCCGGTGACATCACTTCCCGACACCACAAAGCCCGGTCAGAAGAAGCTGGGGCTGGTCATCGACCTTGACACCTGCGTCGGCTGCCAGGCCTGCGCGACCTCGTGCAAGGAGTGGAACACGCAAGGCTATTCCGCCCCACTGACCGACCTTGAGCCCTACGGCCCCGACCCGGTCGGTGCCTGGCTGAACCGCATTCACGGCTACGAGACAGGCGAGGGCAACGACACGCGCGCGCTGCACTTCCCGCGCTCGTGCCTGCACTGCGAGACCCCGGCCTGCGTGACCGTGTGCCCGACCGGTGCATCCTACAAGCGTGCCGAAGACGGCATCGTGCTGGTCAACCCGGACACCTGCATCGGCTGCAAGCTGTGCTCCTGGGCCTGCCCCTATGGCGCGCGCGAATATGATGCCGATGACGGCGTGATGAAGAAGTGCACGCTGTGCGTCGACCGCATCTACAATGAGAACCTGGAGCCGGCAGACAGGCAGCCCGCGTGTGTGCGCGCCTGTCCGACCGGCGCGCGTCACTTTGGCGATCTTGGCGACCCGAATTCGGACGTCTCGCAACTGGTGGCCGACCGTGGCGGGTTCGACCTGCTGCCGCAGATGGGCTACAAGCCGGTCAACAAGTACCTGCCGCCGCGCCCCCGCCGCACCCACGAACACGCCGTACCCGCTGCCCCGCTTGAAACGGTCGGCAAGGGCGATGGCTCCGTCACCGAACGTTTCTTCTCCTGGCTCGACAAGGCGTTGTCCTGATGCATCCTGCGTATTCCGTCATCCTGTTCACCACCGCGTCTGGCGCGGGCTATGGCCTGCTGGCTTTGCTGGGGCTCACCGGGGCAAGCCACGGAGCTGCGTCTTCGGTTGCCTTTGGTGCCACTGCCATGCTGCTGGCGCTTGGGCTGATCACGGTGGGCCTGTTGTCGTCCACCTTCCACCTCGGCCACCCGGAACGCGCCTGGCGCGCCTTCAGCCAGTGGCGGTCCAGCTGGCTGTCACGCGAAGGCGTTGCGGCGGTGCTGACCTACATTCCGGCCTGCATCTTCGGCCTTGCCTGGGTGTTTGGCGGTAGCGACACGCTGATCACCATCACCGGATACATCACCGCGTTCATGGCCATGGTTACGGTGTTCACCACCTCGATGATCTATGCCTCGCTGCCGACCATCCGTCAGTGGCGGCACTTCATGGTGGTGCCGGTCTATCTGGTGTTTGCGCTGGCAACCGGTGCCGTTCTGCTGTTCGCGCTGGCAACACTGTTCGGCCGCTCCGGCATTCCCGCACTTGGTGTCATCACCATTGTCGGGCTGGGGCTCGCCGGTCTTGCCAAGCTTGTCTACTGGGCCGGCATCGACCGCATGAAGCCGAAATACACCATGGGCGATGCCACAGGCCTTGGCGGCAAGGTGCGCCAGTGGGAAGTGCCGCATACGTCTGAGAACTTCGTACAGCGCGAAATGGGCTTCAAGGTTGCCCGCAAGCACGCCGCCAAGCTGCGCATGATCTGCATTGCACTGCTGGCGGTCTCGCTGGTGGCGGTGTGGGCAGCCTTCAGCCTTGGCGGGGCGGCAGCGCCGCTGCTGGCCGTGGTGGCCACGGTGCTTACAGCAATTGCCGTGGTGATGGAGCGCTGGCTGTTCTTTGCGCAGGCCAAGCACGTTGTCACGCTGTTCTACGGCGAGCAGGCTGTGTGAGGTGCCACCACCGGCGCTTGGCCGGTGATGGCAGATTGCGATTACTGTTTGGGCCGGATCACTTCGCTGTATGCACCGCGCACGTACAGCGTGAAGGTGACATCCTGCTTGTCCCGGTTGCGCCAGAACCAGCCGTGCTTGCCAGTGAAGCCAGCCTTCAGCACACCTTCATCGCCCGGTACACCACGGCCCTTCTTGTAGCTGGTTTCCTTTCCGGATGCGTTGCCGTGCAGGTCATAGTTGAGCCTGCCGCCTTCAGCGACCCACTTGAATTCAACCTCTGCGTTTTTCTCCATCGCTAACTTAACTTCGATGCCCTGTCCGGGCTCCAGCGTGTAGCTGACCTCGTCGGTCCATGCACTCTGTGCCTGGGCGGTACCGATGAGGAAGGCAAACGGGTTGGTGAAGAGGCTGCTTGAAGGGCCCGCAGCTGGTGCCTTCTGCTCTTCCTGCTGGTGGTCTTTCGCGGCTTCTTCAGCAAGCTGCTGCTTGATCTCGCCCATCTCGGTGAGTTTCAGCATCCGGCCCACGCCGGTCGGGTCGATGGCATATTCCGAAGGCAACACAATAGTGATCAGGATCACGATCGCGGTGATGATGGCAATCACCGTTGACTTCAGGAGTTGAGCGGAAGTTGGCAGGTCTGCCGCGGTGGGCTTGTTTGAGTTGTACATGTGTTTTCCTCAGGTTGTCGGTGTTACGAAGTAGCCGGTCAGATGCATGCCGGTCAGCACGAAGCCGGCTGTCATCATGGCAACGTTGGCTGTGTAGGCGTGGCGCCAGAAGCTTTCGGTCTTGCGCCAGTAGCTCATCGCAATCAGGATTGCGCCAAGGGCTAGCAATTGGCCAATTTCAACGCCGATGTTGAATGCGATCAGGTTGGTCAAAAGACCTTCCTGGGCAATCTCGTATTCCTGCACCTTGGTCGCCAGGCCAAAGCCATGGAACAAACCAAAGATCAGCGTGGCCGCCTTGGTGTTGGGCTGGAAACCAAACCACCTCTGGTAGGCGCCCATATTGTCCAGCGCCTTGTAGACAACGGACAGGCCGATGATCGCATCAATCAGGAACGAACTGATCTTGATGTCGTAGTAGACACCGATAATCATCGTCAGCGAGTGACCGATGGCGAACAGGGTCACGTAGATACCGATGTGCTTCAGCTTGTAGAGAAAGAAGATCACGCCGGCGAGGAACAAGAGGTGGTCGTAGCCGGTGATCATGTGCTTGGCTCCAAGATACATGAACGGCACAAAATGAACGCCGTAGATCTCCTGGATGTAGCCCTTGTCGCCTTCTGCGACAGCGTGGGCAAGTGCAGGCTGGGCGGCGGCTAGCAGTGCCGCAAAGCCCAGGGTCATGCACAAGGCCAGGCGCTGCCACCAAACAAGGTGGAATGCGCCCAAC
>JAWVYF010000054.1:0-12620 GCA_033722845.1 Anderseniella sp.
GGACCAGGTGGTCGACGCCCGATCACAGCGGCTGGCGGGCTGATCCATCAGCTTGACAAGAAAACGGGGTGCAGGAATGCACCCCGTTCGCCTTTTGAATTTCAGGTGGGAACGTTTATGCGTCCACGCACTTGCGCACGCTGCACGGTTCAACAGAGATCATGCCTTTCAGGGGCCACACGCCGTCGGTCTTGTGGATGACGGTGTAATTCTGGCTAACCGGCTGCGGTGCGTGGTCCTTGGCGTTGGAGAGGCTGGACGCTGCAACTGCGGCGGTGATGCCGGTAGCGGCAACCAGCCCGATAATCACAATCTTGCTCAGCGTCTTCATTTGTCTCACTCCTCACGCATCGATTTCGTTTCAACGATGTTGATGGTGAGAAGGTTGCCTGATTTTGAATCCGGCAGATGTGAAGTTCATCACATGTCAGGCACTGAGCCAGACGCGGTGTGGCGCTGAACGCTGCTTGTGAGCAGGATAAATGGCGGAGAGAGGGGGATTCGAACCCCCGGAACGCTTGCGCGCTCAACGGTTTTCGAGACCGCCCCGTTCAACCACTCCGGCACCTCTCCGCGATGCTTTGCGAGACCGCAGGTGTGCCCGGCGGCCCCTTAGGGCAGCGCTCTGATACATGAACCGCGACATGCCTTCAAGCCCGCTTTTGCTTGACTTGGAGCAGGCTGCATTATAGGTAAGCGCCGAACCCGCTCATGAGACTTGGTCTTGTGGGCGGAAATTGCGCTGCCCAAGGTCTATAACAACAACCAAAAATCCAAGATCGGTAAGGCCTTTTGGCCAATCCACCGGCACCGGAAGGCGCGACGCAAGAAGCAAAAGGAAGACAAGAATGTTCGCAGTCATCAAGACCGGCGGCAAACAGTATCGCGTTGCTGCCGAAGACGTCATCGAAATTGAGCGCACGGGCGCCAATGAAGGTGACATGATCGAATTTCCCGCACTGATGGTGGGCGGTGAAGGCTCTGTCGAGGTTGGTACGCCGACCGTCGATGGCGCAACCGTTGCAGGCCAGGTGACCGCGCTGACCCGCGGCCCGAAGATCATCATCTTCAAGAAGAAGCGCCGCAAGCACTACCGTCGCCGCAACGGCCACCGCCAGGACCTGATGACGGTGCAGATCACCGAAATCCTGACCGGCGGCAAGAAGCCATCCAAGAAGGCCGCTGCACCTGCACCGAAGAAGGAAGCCGCTCCCAAGGCAGCTGAAGCCAAGGCAGAAGGCGTCAAGGACGACGTCGAACTGATCGGCGGCGTTGGACCGGCCCTCAAGAAGAAGCTGGCAGAAGCTGGCGTCACCACGCTGACGCAGATTGCCGCAATGAGTGCAGCCGACATTGCAAAGCTGGACGAAGACCTCAAGCTGGGTGGCCGCACCGAGCGCGAAGAGTGGATTGAACAGGCCAAGGAATTGCTGGCCGGCAAGCCCGCCCGCGCCAAGGTCGACCAGGCCAAGCAGTAAGTTTCACCGGATCTGAAGGAGCAAATCCATGGCTCACAAAAAAGCAGGCGGTTCATCCCGCAACGGACGTGACAGTGCAGGCCGCCGCCTCGGCGTGAAGAAGTTCGGTGGCGAACACGTCATCCCCGGCAACATCATCATCCGCCAGCGTGGCACCAAGTGGCACCCCGGCACCAATGTCGGTATCGGCAAGGATCACACCATCTTCGCCACCAGCGAAGGCCAGGTGGAATTCCGCGCCCGCGCCAACGGCCGCACCTATGTGTCGGTCGTGCCGGCAACGCCAGCTGCTGCAGAATAACAGCCGGCGGCATTGATGCTCACCGGCGCCATCGCCCCGGTGACAGTAAAGTTTGAAGATCGGGGAGATGGGACAGCCATCTCCCCGTTTTGCGTTCGGACCCTGAAGACATGACAACCGAGATAGAGACACAGCGTCTTGTGTTGCGCCCCATCCGGCGCAGTGATGCCGCTCGGCTGGCAGAGCTGGCCAACGATACGCGCATCTCGCATATGCTCGGCTCCATGCCCCACCCCTTCACGATGAATGATGCGAATGCCTTTATCGATGTCTGCCGCAAAACGGCCAAGCAAACGGCGCGGTTTGCCATTTGCGAGAAAGCCGATCCGGACTTGCTGATCGGTTGCACCGGCTATGGCCCGGCCACGATGGCAAGCAAGGATCCGGCAGAGATCGACTTCGGCTACTGGATTGGCGTTGCCTATTGGGGCAGAGGCTTCGCAACAGAAGCCGCTGACGCATGTGTGGCACACGCTTTTGTCCATGGCGGTGTAAACCAGATCGATACTGATTATCTGGACATCAACACCGCCTCTGCCCGGGTGCTGGCAAAGCTCGGTTTTGAACACGTCGGCAAACGCACCTGCCACTCCCTGGGCTCCGGCGAAACCAGGCCCTCACACCACATGCGGCTCACCCGATCCCGCTACCTGAGCATGAAGGAGCAAGCCGCATGAAGTTCCTCGACCAGGCCAAGGTCTACGTGCGCTCCGGCAATGGCGGCGCAGGCAGCGTCTCGTTCCGGCGCGAAAAGTTCATCGAATACGGCGGCCCGGACGGCGGCGACGGTGGACGTGGCGGACACGTTTTCGTTGAAGCGACCAACGGTCTCAACACGCTTATTGACTACCGCTACCAGCAGCACTTCAAGGCCGGCACCGGCGTGCACGGCATGGGCCGCAACCGCACCGGCGCGGCCGGCAAGGACGTGGTGCTGAAAGTGCCGGTCGGCACACAGATTCTCGAAGAAGACGGCGAAACGCTGATTGCCGACCTGACAGAAGAAGGCCAGCAGGTCCGGTTGCTGCGCGGCGGCAATGGCGGCTGGGGCAATGCACGCTTCAAGTCCTCCACCAACCAGGCGCCGCGTCACGCCAACCCTGGCGAAGACGGTCAGGAGATGTGGATCTGGTTGCGCCTCAAACTCATTGCAGACGCTGGTCTGGTCGGACTGCCCAATGCCGGCAAGTCGACGCTTCTTTCCGTTGTGTCTGCGGCCAAGCCCAAGATTGCCGACTATCCGTTCACCACACTGATCCCCAATCTCGGCGTGGTCACGGTCGACACAGCCTCCTTCGTGCTGGCTGACATTCCTGGCCTCATCGAAGGCGCCCACGAGGGCGTCGGCATCGGCGACCGCTTCCTCGGCCACGTGGAACGCTGTGCCTGCCTGCTCCACCTGATCGACGCGTCACAGGAAGATCCGGTTGAGGCCTACCGCGTGGTACGCGGCGAACTGGAAGCCTATGGCGGTCACCTTGCGGAAAAGCCCGAACTGATCGCCTTCACCAAGGCAGACATAGTCGAAGACGACAACCTGAAAACCAAGCGCAAGACATTCGAGAAGGCAACCGGCCACGTACCCCTGATCATCTCTGCTGCCACCAACCAGGGTGTCCGCCCTGCCATGGCGAAGCTGCTCGAAATGATCCGCGCCGAGCGCGTGCTGGAAAACACCGGTGATACCGAACAAGCACAAGAAGCGGACCACAACCCCGCGGAGGACGCGCCGTGGCGGCCTTGACCAGCCATCTGGAGACGGCCGAAAGGCTGGTCATCAAAATCGGCTCGGCCATGCTTGTGAACCCTGACGGCAGCCTGCGGCAGGGCTGGCTGGACGCGTTGGCGCGCGACATATCCAACGCCCGCAAGCGCGGCAGTCAGGTCATTGTGGTCTCGTCAGGCGCCATCGCGCTGGGCCGGCGTCGGCTCGGCTTTGCGAAGGGACCACTGAAACTGGAACAGAGCCAGGCTGCGGCCGCTGTTGGCCAGATCGCCCTGGCGCAAGCCTGGCAACAGGCGCTGGCCACCCATGAGATCGTTGCGGCACAGGTGCTGCTCACCCTGACAGACACCGAAGAGCGGCGCCGCTATCTCAACGCCCGCGCCACATTGAACACCCTGCTCAAGACAGGCGCAGTACCGGTCATCAACGAGAACGATACCGTCGCCACCTCGGAAATCCGCTATGGCGACAATGACCGTCTTGCAGCCCGTGTAAGCTCCATGATGGGCGCAAACTGCCTCGTGTTACTGTCAGATGTTGACGGGTTGTATACCGCCCCGCCCGGCACACCCGGGGCCGAATTCGTCGAACTGGTCGAGGACGTGACCGGAGATGTCATTGCCATGGCCGGCGCGCCCGTTTCGGGCATGGGGTCAGGCGGGATGGTTACAAAAATCGAGGCAGCCCGCATTGCCACCGGTGCAGGTGCTGCAATGGTGATCACATCCGGCCACCAGGACCAGCCGCTGCAACGCATCCTGTCCGGCGGGCGGGCTACGTGGTTCACTACCAGCGCCACACCAGCCACCGCCCGCAAGCGCTGGATCGCAGGATCACTAGACCCCGCCGGCAGCCTTATCGTCGATGAAGGCGCGGCCAACGCGCTGATGAAAGGGCGCAGCCTGCTGCCCGCCGGGATCAAGGGAGTGCGCGGTAATTTCAGCCGTGGTGATACGGTCGCTATCATCACCGAAACCGGCAGTGAGATCGCTCGCGGTCTTGTGGCCTATGACGCCAACGACGCCACCACGATTGCCGGCAGAAAATCGTCGGAAATTGAAGGCCTGCTGGGTCTGGCAGGGCGCGACGAAATGGTTCACCGTGATGACCTGGTGATGACAGGGAAGGACAGCTCATGAACGTCGAAACCCCCATCGGCTCACTGGAAGCACAGATGCAGGCGCTGGGTGATGCTGCCCGCGCGGCGTGCCAGAAACTGGCAATCGCGCCGTCCCACCAGAAGGACAAGGCGTTGCACGCCATGGCCGAGAGCCTTCGCAACCACACGCAGGATCTGCTCGCCGCCAATGCAAATGACGTTGCCCGCACCCGCGCTGCTGGCAAGGCCAGCTCATTCATCGACCGGTTGACCCTGACGCCTGAACGCATCGAGGCCATGGCAAAGGGGTTGGAAGAGGTTGCCGCCCTGCCCGATCCCGTGGGAGAGGTGATGGCCAACTGGCAACGGCCCAACGGCCTTGACCTGACCCGCGTGCGCGTACCCATCGGGGTTATCGGCATCATCTATGAAAGCCGCCCCAACGTGACCGCCGATGCGGGTGCGCTGGCCATGAAGTCTGGCAATGCCGCCATCTTGCGTGGCGGGTCCGACAGCCAGGAAAGCTCTGCCCTCATTGTCGAGTGCCTGCAGCAAGGTCTGCGCGAGGCAGGACTGCCGGAAGCCGCCATCCAGATGGTAGCCACCACGGATCGTGCAGCGGTTGGCATGTTGCTGGCCGGCCTCGGCGGCACCATCGACCTGATCGTGCCGCGCGGTGGCAAGTCGCTCGTGGGCCGTGTCCAGCAAGAAGCCCGTGTACCTGTCTTCGCCCACCTGGAAGGCATCTGCCATATCTATATCGACAAGGCTGCCGACCTCGACATGGCGGTCGACATTGCAACCAACGCCAAGATGCGCCGCACCGGCGTTTGCGGTGCCGCCGAGTGTCTGCTGATCCATCGCGACGCCGTGAAATCCCACGCTCCCGCGATTGTCGCCGCCCTGCGCGACAAAGGCTGCGAAGTTCACGCGGACGAGGCGATTTCCGCAGCGGCAGAAGGAACCATGCCCGCCACTTCCGACGACTGGGGCCATGAATTCCTCGACGCCATCATCGCCGCAAAAGCCGTTTCCGGCATTGATGAAGCCATGCAACACATTGCCCGCTTCGGCTCGGACCACACCGACTGCATCATCACCGATGATGCCGAAGCGGCCAGCCGGTTCCTCAACGAGGTCGACAGCGCCATTGTGATGCACAACGCCTCGACCCAGTTTGCCGATGGCGGCGAGTTCGGCTTTGGGGCGGAAATCGGCATCGCCACCGGCAAACTGCATGCCCGTGGACCGGTCGGACTGGAGCAACTCACCACCTTCAAGTACCAGGTGCGAGGCTCCGGCCAGACGCGGCCCTGATTGCAGCTGACCCGGCACATCATGACCATCATATCCACGCTCTACTCGTTGCCCCGCATCGCCGGCCGCCGCATTGGTCTGTTCGGCGGGTCTTTCAACCCGGCTCACGCAGGCCATGTGGCGGTTTCGGAAGAAGCGCTGAAGCGGCTGCAGCTGGATGAGGTCTGGTGGCTGGTTTCGCCACAGAACCCACTGAAAGACTCGGCAGACACGGCCGATTTCCGGGAGCGGCTTTCGTATGCCCGCCAACTGGCCTCACATCCGCGGATGCGGGTTACCGGCCTGGAAGCAGAACTGGGCACCCGCACCACTGCCCAAACCTTTTCAGCCCTGCAGCCAATGTTGGATCAGGGCAACTTTGTCTGGATCATGGGCGCGGACAGTTTTGCAGGTCTGCATCACTGGAACGACTGGCGCGAGATTCCGGCGACCTTGCCGTTGGCTGTGTTTGCCCGCCCCGGCTGGTCACTTAGGGCGCTGGGTTCGCCGGCTGCCCTTCTCATGCAGCGCTACCGGATTGACGCGAGCGATGCCGCCAGGCTGGCAAGCCTTCAGGCTCCCGCCTGGGTCTTCCTCAACATGCCGTTGCGCCATGAAAGCTCGACCGCCATCCGCCACAACGGGTCTTGAACAATCCGGCCTTCATGCCTACGTCACAACCGCCGGGTTGAATCGCCATCGTAATCGGCGTACGCTTTGAGTCGTTCCAAGTCCATGTGTAACGGAAGAAGGCATCAAGCACCCCGTGCAGCCAGGCCGTAAACATCCGATATCTGCCAGAGAAGCCTTGCGCTCGCGCGGCAGCCATCAAGAGGACCAAACCACTGACTACACAAGCCATGACTAGCGGCTCGCCAACAACGGCCGCTAAACCCGCCGCTGCGCGCAGCCGCAGCAAATCCAAACCTTCATTGGCAAAGCTGATCCTGTCGACGCTTGACGACGCCAAGGCCGAGGAAGTCGTATCCATCGACCTCAACGGCAAGGCGGCATTGGCTGACAGCATGATTGTTGCGTCCGGCCGGTCCAACAGGCATGTCTCAGCTATTGCGGATCAGTTGTCCGACGCTCTCAAGGAGGCCGGTTACAAGGATGTCTCCATTGAGGGACTGCCACACTGTGACTGGGTCGTGATGGACGCTGGCGATGTGATCGTTCACATCTTCCGTCCGGAAGTCCGCAGCTTCTACAATATCGAGAAGCTGTGGTCGCCCAACGCCCCGTCTGACACGTCGCTGACCTGACCGGCAGCAAGGGCACAGCGGCCAGCTTTGAAGCGGCCTGCCGCCGGTTGAGGGAGGCGTACGCTTGAAAGTTACCATTGCCGCAATCGGGCGGATGAAATCCGGCCCCGAGGCAGACCTGCTTGACACCTATCTCACCCGTGCCCGCCAGCAGGGGCGGCAAGCGGGTTTGAGCTCGATCGCCATCCAGGAATTCCCTGAATCTCGAAAACCGGACACCGCCGCGCGCAAGGCCGAAGAGGCAAACGCCTTGCTGGCTGCCTGTCCGCCCGGCGCCAGCATTATAGCCCTGGATGAACGCGGCAAGACACTGTCCAGCCAGCAATTCGCTGACATAGTCCGCCGCGAACTCGATGCGGGCACCTCTGACCTGGTGTTCTGCATTGGAGGGCCGGACGGGCATGGCGACACTGTTCACAACGCAGCCTCGCTCACCTTGTCCTTCGGACGGATGAGCTGGCCGCACAAACTGGCCCGCGCCATGCTGGCAGAGCAGATTTACCGGGCGGTCACCATTTTGGTTAATCATCCGTATCACCGAGAGTGATGATTCTGTTTTCCGCGGCCGTGACGGGCGTGGCCGGGCAGTTTCTTCACTGCCCATCTTGCGCTTGAGAGCTGTTGATTGATGACCGCCGCGTTGCGTTTCAAAAGTTTACTGTTGCCGGCATGCATGCTTGCCATGTGCGTGTGTGGCCAGTCGGCAATCGCGGCGGACGACATCAACCAGCACACGGATGAACTGCGCACCATTGAGCGCCAGATCGAGAACGCCAATGCCCGTACCGCCTCTCTTGATCGCGAGCGTGAGGCACTCGAGGCAGAACTGGCTGGTATCTCCCAGCGCCTGGTCGACCTCGCCGGCAACATACAGACCCGGGAAGCACGAATCCGGCAAACCGAAGTCAGGCTCGAGCAATTGGCCGAGGAAGAACGCGGGCTGCGCACGAACCTCTCGCGCCGCCGCGCTGCCCTGGCCGATCTTCTGGCCGGGCTTCAGAGGCTTGAACGGAACCCTCCCCCGCCGCTGGCCGTGGAGCCGGAAGATGCCCGCAAGGCGGTGCGCGGTTCGCTTCTTTTTGGTTCGGTCGTGCCTGCTCTCAACGGTCAGGCGGCGCGTCTTGCCCGTGAACTGGCTGAGCTTGATGCCGTGCGCCAGCGCATCATTGCGGCCCGTGACGAGCTGGACACCCATGTCTCGAACCTCGCCCCTGCCCGCGCCGAGCTCAAGCAGTTGCTGGCACGCAAGCAGCAACTGCTGGCCAAAAACGCCACTGAGCTCAAGCAGGAGCGCGAACGGGCGGCTCAACTGGCCCGCAAGGCCAAGGACATAAGGCAGTTGCTGGCAAGCCTTGCCGAGGAACGCCGCAAGGCCGAAATCGCCCGGCGCGAAGAAGAAGCCCGCAAGGCCGCTGAGGCCGAAGCAGCCCGCCTGAAGGCCGAAGCCGAGGCCGCGCGCCTGTCGCAGCAGCAACGCGAAGCTGCCTTGCGCAAGGCCGAGGCTGAACGCAAGGCGCTTGAAGCCGAAGAAAAACGGCGTCTTGCAGCGCTCCAGCCAAAGCCGGATCGCGAGCCAGTGCGGTTTGCAAAGTCGGTTGGCAAACTGGCCTGGCCGGCCCAGGGCGAACGGGTTCGCCAATTCGGCGACAAGGACGGCTACGGCGGCACCTCCGAGGGCATCTTCATTGCCACCGGCAAACAGGCCCAGATCACCTCACCGGCTGATGGCGATGTCGAGTTCGCCGGCGAGTTCAGAAGCTACGGCAAGCTCGTCATCGTCAATGTCGGCGATGGCTATCACTTGCTTCTGGCAGGCCTCGACACCATCTCGGTAACACCGGGTCAGAAAGTGACCGCCGGCGAACCGGTTGGCAGCATGGGCAACCAGCCCGCTCGCGCAACTTTGATCGGCGATCGAATAGACGATCTGCGTCCGATCCTGTACGTAGAGGTTCGCAAAGGCAGCGACGCCATTAATTCTTCGAAATGGTGGCAAAAAACTGCTGCGAAAGCAGCCGGACGCCGCAATAATGGCGGAAATGAAGGCTAGCGACTTGTGCTGACGCGGGTTAGTCTGGAGCCATTGCGCGCAAGCGGTCCGTCACAAGCGACGTTTGCCAATGATCTGAAAGCTGGAACAAGATGCAGAAAACAAACCTGAAAATCGCCGGAGCGTTCATGCTGGGAGCTGTTGCTGCCACCGGTGGCTGGCTGTCCCTCAACCAGGCAGTTGCGTCAAACCAGGATACCTACCGTTACCTCAACCTGTTTGGTGACGTGTTTGACCGGGTGCGCTCCGACTACGTCGAAGAACCGGACTCCGAAAAGCTGATCGACACGGCCATCAATGGCATGCTGACCGGTCTTGACCCGCACTCCAGCTACATGAACCCGAAGCGATTCAAGGACATGCAGGTGCAAACGCGCGGCGAGTTTGGTGGACTCGGCATCGAAGTCACCATGGAGAACGAAGTCGTCAAGGTGGTCGCACCGATTGACGAAACGCCGGCCCAGAAAGCAGGCATTCTCGCCAACGACCTGATCACCCACATCGACGGCAAGGAGGTTCGCGGCATGAACCTCAATGAGGCCGTCGACAAGATGCGCGGCAAGGTCAAGACACCGATTGTGCTTACCATTGTGCGCAAGGGCATGGACGCCCCGTTCGACGTGACGATCATTCGCGATATCATCAAGATCCGCGCCGTTCGCTACAACGTCGAGAGCGATGATATCGGTTACATCCGCATCTCGTCGTTCAACGACCAGACCCAGGACAACCTTGAAAAGGCCATTGCCAAGCTCAAGGAAGAACTCGGGGACAAGCTTAAGGGTTACGTCATTGACCTGCGCAACAACCCGGGCGGGCTGCTGAATCAGGCAATCTCGGTATCCGACAGCTTCCTGGACCGGGGTGTGATCGTTTCCACCCGTGGCCGCAGCGGCGCAGAGACTGATCGCTCGACCGCCACCAACGGCGACCTTTCGGACGGCAAGAAGATTGTCGTGCTGATCAACGGTGGCTCGGCGTCCGCCTCGGAGATTGTGGCCGGCGCCCTGCAGGACCACAAGCGTGCCACCATCCTTGGCACCCGCTCGTTCGGCAAGGGATCGGTGCAGACCATCATCCCGCTCGGCTCTGAAGGTGCCATCCGCCTGACCACGGCGCGCTATTACACACCGTCCAACACCTCGATCCAGGCCAAGGGCATCGTGCCAGATATCAAGATCGAGCAGGAACTGCCCGAAGAGCTCAAGGCACAGGCTGCCAAGAACTCATCCGAGGCAAGCCTGCGTGGCCACCTGTCGGCCGGCGATGGCGAGGAAGCCACCGGCTCATCCTCCTATGTCCCTGCCGACAAGGAAAAGGACCTGCAGCTGAAGGCCGCAATCGACCTGCTGGACGGCAAGACCGTCAATCCGACCCCTCAGAAGGCTGAAGCCCCGAAGAAGGACGGAGAGACCACCTCCGCCAACTAGGCTCGGGCCATCAGGATAGAAACATCTCACGGGCATCGCTTGTTTATGGCGGTGCCTGTTTTCGTTTGGCGCATGTGCCTTGTGGGATTACGCAAATCATGCACCGCGCAAAACGCTGTATATTGCGAGCCGAATCAACTGAATCACGGGTATTATTTCGCTTCCGGTCTGGTGGGGTGGGTCCACTTGTATGCCGGGGCTTGGGGATTAAGGGCTGAACCTGGATGGACGACGATCTGCGCCAACCGTTGAAGCGGCGGTCATTTCTGTCCCGCCTGCTTGCTGCACGCCCGACGGCCTTGCGCGCTGCAACCGTTTCCTGCATCGCGGCACTGGCCGGTATCGGCGTGTGGGCAGTTGCCACTCACGAGCCCTATGGCGGCGAGCCGGTCGTCCATATGCGGATCGATACATCTGACCCGATTGTCACATCGTCGCTCAACAAACCTGCGCCACAGCAGCAACCTCCGTCACAAAACGGCAACGAGACGGATCCGGACGCTGCCCCGGACGAGGAACTCGACGTCGGCGCGAACACCGAAGTGATCGACCTGACACACCTTGCGTCTCCAGAAGCAAAGCGCAATGGCGAGTCGGATCTGGATCGGGTTCGCCGTGAGCTTGCACAGAAGAACCGGGTGCGGGACGAAGCTGAAGTCGAAGCCCCGGCAGACGCCATTTCAATCGACCAGTTGCCAACCTCGCGCAACCAGGCCGTTGCACCGCCCCGCGAAACCATTTCACTGGTGCCCGCACCTGTCGCGCGCATCACAGGCAAGGGCCCGCACGGCGCATTGCCCGTCGTTGCCAAGGACGGCACCCGGGCGGCCAAGCTCTATGCACGGCCTGTCCCGCGTGAACAACTGCTCTCCAACATGCCAAAGGTTGCCCTCCTGATCGGGGGCATGGGCCTCAATGCCGACTTGACCCGCGCCACCGTCGAGGCACTGCCGCCGGAAGTATCGCTGGCCTTTGCGCCTTATGGCGACAACCTGCAGGAGCAGGCCAATGCGGCGCGCGCTCGCGGGCACGAAGTGTTCCTCCAGTTGCCAATGGAGCCGTTTGGCTACCCGTCCATCGATCCCGGCCCACGCACCCTGCTCACCTCCGTGACGGCGCAACAGAACATCGACAGCCTGCACTGGCACCTCAGCCGTTTCAGCGGCTATGCAGGCGTCACCAACTATCTTGGCGCGCAGTTTGCCGCCAGCGAGAAGGCCTTCGGTCCCGTCCTGCAAGAGCTCGGCAAGCGCGGTCTTGTCTATGTGGATGACGGCAGCAAGGGGCTCTCCCGGGCCACCGGTCTGGCCGGCAAATTCGGCCTGACTGCCCGCTCGGCAACCATCACTCTGGATGGCGACTCACCGGAAGCCATAGCCGCCGCCTTGCAAAGGCTTGAGGCAGCTGCCCGCCAGAACGGCTTTGCCATTGGCACCGGTGCAGGGCTGCCAACCACTATCAAGGTGATCGAGCAGTGGCACCGCTCGCTTGGCGGCCGGCAAATTCAGCTGGTACCTGTGACGGCAGCCTTTGCATCCCGGCGCGGCTGATCCATATTGCGCTCATGAGCAAGACGAAATCCCCCGAAGAACTCGCTGCCCTTCCTTACAGGCCTTGTGTCGGCGTCATGCTGCTCAACCCTCAAGGCCGTGTCTGGGTCGGCCGCCGCATTATCCAGCAGAACGATGACGAAGCAGCTCGCGGCGATGCCAAATGGTGGCAGATGCCCCAGGGCGGTATCGATGAGGGAGAAGACATCCGCACCGCCGCACTTCGCGAACTGACCGAGGAAACCGGCGTGCGGTCAGCTTCGGTAATCGAGGAAACGCCCGGCTGGCTCACCTATGACCTGCCAGAGCACCTGCTGGGCATTGCCTGGAAAGGCCGCTACCGCGGACAGAAGCAGAAGTGGGTCGCCTGCCGCTTTGAAGGCGAGGATGCCGAAGTGGACATTTCAGGCATTGGTCACAAGCCC
>JAWVYF010000055.1:0-12608 GCA_033722845.1 Anderseniella sp.
ATTGAAATGGGCGTGGCTTCGCTGACCCGCTTCGTGGGTGACGTGCCGGCGGTGGACATCTTCTACCTGCCGTTCGTGTTCAACACCGAAGAGCTGGTGCGCAAGGCCGTTGCACCGGGCAGCCCGGTTCGTGCTCCGCTGGATGCTGCAATCCTCGAAACCGGATCGCGCGTGCTGTGGTGGCAGGCCTATGGTGGTGCCATCCTGCTGTCCAAGGGTGCGCCGGTGAAAACCCCTGCCGACATGAAAAACAAGAAGGTTCGCGTGTTCGGCAAGACGCTGGGTGCGTTCACCGAAGCAGCCGGCGGCTCGCCGACGCTGATTTCGGGCTCGGAACAGTATCTCGCCTACCAGCGCGGTACGGTGGACATCGGCATGACCGGTGTGTCGGGCGTGAAGTCGCGCAAGCTGTGGGAAGTGATGGACCACATCACCGTTACCAACCATGCCGACATCGAGTTCATCGTGCTGGTCAACGAGAAGTTCTGGCAGGGCCTGGACGAAGGCACCCGCAAGATCATTTCCGACGCTGCGCTGAAGGCTGAAATGGCGGTGCGCGACGAGATGACCAAGATCGAGGAAGGCGCATATGCTGCGGCCAAGGAAAACGGCATGACCGTTTACACCCCGACAGCCGAAGAAATTGCCGAGTGGCGCAAGACTGCCCAGCCGGTGATCGATGGCTACAAGGCTGCTTCCGGCGAACTGGGCCAGAAGGTGCTGGACGCCGCCATGGCTATGCAATAAGCGGCATTCGCTTGGGCCAAGTTACGTGTCATCGCCGGGTGCAAGGCCCGGCGGTGATGCGGCTCAACCACACATCCAGGGCTTTACAGGGCAGGGGCCTGATCTGGTGACCATCATCGGTAAATTGGCGGACTGGCTGGGCGATCTGGCAGCCTGGCTGTTCTTTGCAACAGGCGCAATGCTGACCTGGGAAGTGGTGGCGCGTTATGTGTTTGACGCACCAACGGTCTGGGCAGCGGAAATCTCCGGCATGTTCATGATCTGGGGTGTGTTCATTGCCCTGCCGCGCACCATCCTGCGGCGCGAAAACATCAATATCGAGATTGTTCATGAGCGGCTGCCGCGCTGGGCGCAGCGCATATGCGATGCCGCAGCAATGGTGTTCATGGCGTTCTTCTGTGCCGTGGTGTTCTGGTATGGCTGGGAAATCGCCTGGGACAGTTTTGTGCGCGGACGCTCGACCGGGACCATGCTGAACATTCCGAACTGGTGGACCGAAATGGTCATTCCGGCCGGTTTCTCGCTGTCGTTCCTTGCCTGCCTGTTGAACCTGTGGCGGGTGTTGCGCGGTGAGCATCTGACCTCTGGCGACGCCGGGCACTGATGCGATGACAACAGTTTTCATCCTGATTGCGCTGTTCACGCTTCTGCTTATGCGGGTGCCGGTGGCGTTTGCGCTGGGCGGGCTTGGCCTGGTCCTGCTGATGGTCGGCGGCTTCTCGCCGTTGATGGCACCACAGGGCATGCTGGGCACGATCGACAATTTCGTGTTGCTGGCGGTGCCGCTGTTCCTGCTGATGTCGAACGTGCTGCTGAAAGGCGGCGTGGGGCGAGACCTGTTCGCCGCCGTGCAGGCCTGGGTCGGGCACCTGCCCGGCGGGCTGGCCATTGCCACGGTCATATCTTGTGGCATCTTCGCTGCCATTTCAGGGTCGTCGGTTGCCACGGCTGCAACAATCGGCACCGTCGCTATTCCGGAAATGAGCAAGCGTGGCTATCCGCGCCACTTCGTGCTGGGGCTGCTGGCTGCTGGCGGCACGCTGGGCATTCTCATTCCGCCGTCCATTCCGATGATCGTGTATGGCTTCATCACCGAGGAATCGGTGATCGCGCTGTTCAAGGCCGGAATCGGGCCGGGACTGATGCTGATGGCGTTGTTCATCGGGTTTTCCATGATCTATGCGTGGCTGTCTCCGACCTACAAGCCATCGCCCAAGGCGAGCTGGGACGAGCGGTGGCGCTCCGGCTTGCGGGCGCTGCCGGCGCTGGCGCTGGCGGCACTGATCATCTGGGGCATCTACTGGGGTGCGTTCACGCCCACCGAGGCTGCGGCGATCGGCTTTGCCGCCTCACTGGTCATTACCGTGTTCGTGCTGCGCACGCTGACGTGGGCCGACTTCAGGGACGCGGTGGTGCAGTCGATGGTGACGACGGTGACCATCCTGCTGATCGTTGCGGGTGCCAAGGTGTTCGGCAAGGCGATCTCGCTTTACCGCATCCCGCAAGATGTCTCGATGTTCATCTCGCAGAACTTCTCCGAAGCGTGGATGTTCATTCTCGTCGTCGGGCTGGTTCTGGTGCTGATGGGCCTGTTCCTCGAGGCGTTGTCGATGATGCTGATCATGGTGCCGGTGCTGGCGCCGTCACTTCTGGGGCTCGGCATTGATCCCATCTGGTTCGGCGTGTTCTTCGTGATCATGATCGAGTGCGCGCTTATAACCCCGCCTGTGGGGCTGAACCTCTATGTCATACAGGCGGTGGGCAAGGCATCCATGCAGGAAGTGGCAAGGGGCGTGTGGCCGTTCCTTGCCTTGATGCTGGCGACGGTGCTGCTGATCTACATGATCCCCGATATTGCCCTGTTCATTCCGTTCAAGATGTAAGGACGATCTGTCATGACCAAGCCATCTCAGGCTCAAGCCTTGCGCGAAATCCTGTCGGAAGACACCTGCCACGTCATGCCGTGCTGTTGGGACGGCCTGAGCGCCAGGATGATCGGTGATGCGGGGTTCCGCTTCTCGTTCATGTCGGGATTTGCCGTTTCAGCGTCGCGCATCGGGGCACCGGACACCGGCCTCATCTCCTTCGGTGAAATGCTGGACCAGGGGCGCAACATTTGTGCGGCAACCGACATTCCAATCATCGGCGATGGCGACACCGGCTATGGCAACGCGCTCAACGTGCGCCGGACGGTGGAGATGTATGCTCGTGCCGGCTTTGGTGCGGTAATGATCGAGGACCAGGTGGCGCCCAAGCGCTGTGGTCATACCAAGGGAAAACTGGTCGTCGAGCGCGACGAAGCGTTCAACCGGATCAAGGCGGCGGTGGACGCGAAGGAAGCCGGTGCCGACATCATGATCCTGGCGCGTACCGATGCACGCCACGGTCACGGGCTGGATGAGGCTATCGACCGGGCCAAGGGATTTTCTGATCTTGGGGCCGACATGCTGTTCGTCGAAGCGCCGCAGTCGGAAGACGAGATGGCGCGGCTGACCCGTGAAGCGCCGGGCATCCACATGGCCAACCTGGTGGAGGGAGGTGCGACCCCGATATTGCACCCTGACCGGCTGCATGAACTGGGCTACCGGTTTGCGGCCTATCCTCTGACGCTTATGTCGGCTGCGATGAAGGCAATCCAGGATGCGCTGGCGGTGATGGCGAAGCGTGATCACCCGGCGGATGCGCTGCTGGACTTTGCCGATCTGCGCAAGGCGGTTGGCTTTGATGCCTACTACGAAGCGGAAAAAGCCTACACAGACAGCAGAAACTGACGTGACCTGCCGTTTGCGTCATCTTTACAATGACGTTCGGAGTGGCCATGATTTTGTCTCAGAGGGGCTGATGCGGCGGCCTTTCCTTCAAGTGTAGCCAAAAATCAGACAGGGAAATCACTCATGTTCAAGCTCAAGACTGTTGCGGTTGCCGCTCTCGCTGCCGTGATGATGACCGGGACAGCGCTGGCAAATGACTGGTCGAAGATTCGCGTCGGCACGGAAGGCGCCTACAAGCCCTTCAACTATATGGACTCCAATGGTGAGTTGCAGGGCTTTGACGTGGAGATTGCCAAGGCGCTTTGCGAAGAGATGAAGGCTGAATGCACCTTTGTTGCCCAGGATTGGGACGGTATCATTCCTGCCCTGCTGGCCAAGAAGTACGATGTGATCATCGCGTCGATGTCGATCACCGAAGAGCGCAAGAAGCAGGTTGGTTTCACCGACAAGTACTACAATACGCCGGCCCGGTTCGTTGCCAAGAAGGACAGTGGCATTACCGACACCAGCCCCGCCGCCATGAAGGGCAAGGTGCTGGGCGCGCAGTCGTCCACCACGCACTCGTCGTTCCTGGAAGACAATTACAAGGACAGCGACGTGAAGCTGTACGCCACGCAGGATGAGGCCAATGCCGACCTGGCGGCCGGACGGCTCGATGCAGTGCTGGCTGACTCCGTCGTGATCCTGGACTGGCTGAACGGCGAGGAAGGCTCGTGCTGTCAGCATGTCGGCGACAACTACACTGATGCCAAGTGGTTCGGCGAAGGTGCCGGCATGGCGGTTCGCCAGGAAGACGAGGCGCTGAAGGAAAAGCTCAACGCAGCGCTTGCCACCATCCTTGAGAATGGCAAGTACAAGGAAATCAACGACAAGTACTTCCCGTTCTCGGTGTACTGATCGCGGGTGCGGTAACCGGATTTATCCGTATGCCTATACACATGTGCCTGCCGTGCTACAGTGCGGCAGGCATTTGCTTTTGCGGCAACGGGCAGTGGCATCGGCATGGAATTGTTCTCATTACTGGCATGGGGGCCTGAGGGCTGGGCGGACGAGCTTGCTGCCGGGGCATGGCTGACGGTCAGGCTGGCACTGGCCACGCTGCCATTCGGTCTTGCCATCGGGCTGCTGGTGGCCATCGCCAAGACCTCCGGCGAGAAGTCGCTCGAGGCGGCAGCCAACGTCTACACCACGATCTTCCGCGGCCTGCCGGAACTGCTGACGCTGTTCATCGTCTATTATGGCGGGCAGATGCTGTTGCAGAGAATCGTCGGGCTGTTCAGCGACACTTATGTCGAAGTGAACGGTTTCGTGGCCGGGATGGTGGCGCTGGGGCTGGTGTTCTCGGCGTTTGCCTCGGAAGTTTTCGTTTCTGCCTTCAAGGGCATTCCAGCCGGTCAGGGCGAGGCGGCGCAGGCGCTGGGCATGACCCGCTGGCAGGCGTTCCGGCTGGTCACGGCCCCGCAGCTGATCCGGCTGTCGATCGGCGGCTTGAGCAACCTGTGGCTGATCCTGCTGAAGGAAACATCGCTGGTTTCGATCATTGCGCTCAATGACCTTCTCAGGAACACCAACGTGGCTGTCGGTTCGACCAAGCAACCGCTGTTCTTCTACTCGGTGGCGCTGACGATCTACCTTGTTCTGTCGCTGATCTCGTCGAAGGGGTTGGGCGCGGTGGAGGATTACGTCAAGCGTGGCGAGGTGAAACGCTCATGAGTGATGTTACCGCCGGCATGATCGAGGCCCGCAAGCCGCCACCGGGCGCACAACGCCGCTGGACATTTGCGCGCATTGCCGGGTGGGTGATGTGTGCACTGTGGATTGCCATTGGTGTTGCACTGGTCGCATCGTTGGTGCGCTCGTACGATCCGGACATTTTCTGGCGCTATATGCCCCGCATGCTGGAAGGCCTGCTGGTTACCGCCCAGCTTGTGGTCTCGTCGGTGTTGCTGGGTGGATTGCTGGCGCTGCCACTCGCACTGGCACGGATGTCATCCAACTGGCTGATCGCAAAGCTGGCCTTTGTTTACGTGTACGTGTTTCGCGGCACGCCGCTGCTGGGCCAGATGTTCCTGATGTATTACGGGGCCGGGCAATTCGTTGACGAGCTCAAGGCAGTTGGCCTGTGGTGGTTTTTCCGCGATGCCTACAATTGCGTGCTGCTGACCTTCACGCTCAACACGGCGGCCTACCAGGCGGAGATCTACAAGACGGCCATCGAGTCGATCCCGCGCGGGCAGTGGGAAGCCGCCCAGACGCTTGGGCTTCGCAGCAAGGTGACCTTCTTCAAGATCATCATGCCTCAGGCAATGATCACCGCCCTGAGGCCGTTGGGCAACGAGATCATCCTGATGATCAAGGGGTCTGCGGTGGCCTCGGTGGTAACGGTGTTCGACCTGATGGGCGCGACGAAGCTGGCGTTCTCGCGCACCTATGACTTCACCATCTACATGTGGGCGGCGATCATTTACCTGATGATCGTGGAAACCCTGCGCCGCGTCTGGGGCTGGCTCGAATCCCGGCTGACGCGCCACCTTGTCCGGTGAAATTTTCTAACCGTCCAGTTGTTGAAAATGTCGATCAACTGTCGCAAATCGCCATGCGGCCAAGTGTGGCTGTGAGGTAGCTTTTCCAGGTGGAGCCAGTTGCCTGGAGGAAACAAGCCATGTCCGTTGCTGACACACAAGACCAGTCGTCCCGCCGCTCAGGTGGCCGATCCGGCAGGCGTGAGCGCCGTGCGGTGGCTGCGCCTTCGCTGCCGACGCTGATCCGCAAGACGCCGGTACTGGCGATGGCACCGGAAGAGGCTGTCGAGCGCATTCATGATGCGGCATGTACGATACTGGAAGAGGTAGGCATCGACTTCCGGGACGATCAGGCGATCGAAAGCTGGAAACAGGCTGGTGCGGATGTGGATGGCTACCGGGTGCGGATCGGGCGTGAGCAGCTCATGGAGCTGGTCTCGCAAGTTCCTTCGGAATATACCATGCACGCGCGCAACCCCGAGCGCACGGTCACGGTTGGCAATGACAAGTCGATCTTCGTGCCGATGTATGGCGCTCCCTATGTGCGCGACATGGACGGCCAGCGCCGTTACGGCTCGCTGCAGGACCTGAACAATCTGCACAAGCTGGCCTATATGAGCCCGGCGTTGCATTCGACCAGCTCGATCATCTGCGAGCCGATGGAAATTCCGGTGCCGAAGCGGCACCTGCACATCATACAGTCGGCGCTGACCCATTCCGACAAGCCGTTCATGGGCATCGTGACGGCCAGGGAACGCGCCGAAGACACCATGAAGATGGCGGGCATCGTGTTCGGCGACGACTTCGTGCGCGACAACACGGTGCTGACCTCGGTGGTCAACTGCAACTCGCCGCTGGTTTGGGACGAGACCATGCTGGATGCGCTGCGGGTATATGCCAGCCACAACCAGCCCTGCCTGATTTCGCCGTTTGCCCTGTGCGGGGCGTCGACGCCAGCGTCGAGTGCTGCGTCGGTGGCGCAATGCGTGGCCGAGGCGCTGGCAGGGCTTGCCTTCACCCAGCTGATCCGTCCGGGATCACCGCAGGTGATGGGCCAGTTCATGGTGGCGGTGGACATGAAGTCCGGCGCGCCGATGGGGGGCACGCCGGAAGCGGCCCACATGATGATGCTGTATGGACAGCTGGCCCGGAAGTACAAGCTGCCGTGGCGCACGTCCGGCTTCCACGTGGGGTCGAAAGTCAACGATGCACAGGCCGGCTACGAGGCCAACATGCTGATGCATGCAGCGATCCTGGCCGGTGCCAACTACATATGGCATGTGGCGGGCTGGCTGGAAGCGGGACTGGTGTGCGGATACTCCAAGTTCGTTACCGATGCTGACCAGTTGATGGGCTGGTACAAGTATGCCCAGGGCATTTCGTTCGATGATTTCGACGATGCCATGGAAGCGGTTCGTGAAGTGGGGCCGGCCGGGCACTATCTCGGCACCGCGCACACACTGGAGCATTTCGAGAGTGCGTTCTTCACGCCTGAATTGATGGATTTCAACTCGTTCGAGCAGTGGGCAGCTGAAGGTTCGATGACCATGGAGCAGCGCGGAAATGCCAAGGCGCGTGCCATGCTCAACAACTATGTCGAGCCATCGCTCGACGAGGCCAAGGCCGAAGAACTGGCCGCGTTCGTCGCGCAGCGCGAGGCGGAGTTGCCGGACAGTGTGAACTGAACCATCACAAGGCTTGACCGGCGCCGATCCTGTTTGCAGTGTGCGGGAAACTTCACACAGATCTGGAACAGGGGTCGACACGATCATGATGCTCAAGGACAAGATTGCAATCGTTACAGGCGCGGCCGGTGGGCTGGGCCTGGCATCGGCCACCAGCTTTGCCGAGCACGGGGCAAAGGTGATCATCTGCGACGTGACTGACGACAAGGGCGAAGCGGCTGCCCAGGCCCTGCGCGATGCCGGTCACGACGTGCAGTACCGGCACTGCGACGTGACGAAAAAGGCCGATATCCAGGCGCTGGTCGATGACGTGGTTTCGGTCCACGGCCGCCTCGATATCATGATGGCGAATGCCGGCATCGTTCATGCATCTGACCCGCTGGAACTGGCTGAAGAAGACTACGACCGGGTGATGGCGGTGAACCTCAAGGGCGTGTTCCTGTGTGGCCAGATTGCCGGCCGCCAGATGATCAAACAGGAGCCGGACGCCGATGGCCAGCGTGGCGTGATCATCAACATGTCGTCGTGCCAGGCGGTGATCGTGATCCCGGAAATTGCGCCCTATGTGATGTCGAAAGGCGGCATCAACCAGTGGACCAAGGCGCTCGGTATCCGGCTGGCGCCGGAGGGCATCCGGGTCAATGCAATCGGCCCTGGTTCCATTGCCACTGAGATGTTCAAGACCGTTTCGTCAACGCCCGAGAAGATGCGCGCGATCATGTCCCGCACACCGATGGGCCGGCCGGGCGAGCCATCGGAAATCGGGTCCATTGCGGTGTTTCTTGCCTCGCCGATGTCGAGCTATATCACCGGCCAGACCATCTATCCCGATGGTGGGCGGCTCGGCCTCAACTATGTGGTACCGGTCAAGGAGTGATGTGCGGGCAGGCATCTGCAGATGCTTGAGACCAAGCCTCAGAACCTGATCATTTTCTGCTCGGACGAACATGCGCGCCGGGTAACACGGTGCTATGGCGATCCGGTGGTGAAGACGCCAACGCTCGATACCATCGCGCGGCTGGGTACGCGGTTCACCCGTGCGTACACGCCGTCGCCGATTTGTGTGCCGGCTCGGGCGTCACTGCACACCGGGTTGCAGGTGCACGAGACGCGGTGCTGGTCTTCGGCCGAGCCGTACCACGGGCAGCATGAGAGCTGGGCGCATGCGCTGCGCGAGGCCGGGCATCCGGTGGTTTCCATCGGCAAGCTGCACTTCCGCCGTGGGGGCGATGACCATGGTTTCAATGAAGAGATCGAGCCGATGTACCTTGCCAATGATGGCAAGGGCTGGGTGCAAGGGCTGCTGCGCGATCCGCTGCCGCGTTACGGCGACACAGCTGAACTGGCTGCCGACATCGGGCCGGGCGAGACAAGCTACACGGAGTATGACCGGCGGGTGACGCACGAGGCGGTGAAATGGCTGAAAACCTATCCGCGCAAGTTCACCCGAAAGCCGTGGGTCCTGTTTGTGTCGTTCATCGCGCCGCACTATCCGCTGAAATGCCCGGAAGAGTTTTACCGGCTTTATGAGCGCCAGACGCTGCCCGTGCCACCGCGCCAACGGCCAGAGCATGACGTGTTGCAGGAGATGGCCGGGTTCTGGAACTATGACGAACATTTTGATGACGGCATGCGCGAGGTGGCGCGCAAGGGCTATTATGGCCTGGTCAGCTTCATGGACGACAACATCCGCCGGGTGATGGAGGCGCTGGAGGACTCCGGGGCGGCGCGCGATACAACGGTCATGTACATTTCCGATCATGGCGAGATGCTGGGCAGTCACGGGTTCTGGACCAAGTCCGTGATGTACGAAGATTCTGCCGCTGTGCCGATGATGCTGGCAGGCCGCGGCGTGCCGGAGGGTGTCAACGATACAGCCGTATCTCTCAGCGATGTTGCGGCTACGGTGAAGCAGGTGGTGGGTCTGAAACAGGCACCGGCCCGCGAGCCATGGATGTCACGCCCGGTGCAGGATTTCATCGCAAGACCGGAGCCGGACCGGTTCGTCGTTTCGCAATACCATGATGGCGGCGCGCCAACCGGCTTTTACATGCTTCGTTACCGGCAGTGGAAATACGTGCACTATGCAGGCCGTGATGCTGACCAGCTGTTTGACCTGTCAGCCGATGCACGCGAGCTGAACGATCTTGGCAGGTCTGCCATGCACGGGCGTGAGCGAGAGATGCTGCGCACCTTGCTTGGTCATGTGCTAGACCCGGATGCAGTGAACGCAGAAGCCTTTGCAGACCAGCGCGCACTGATTGCCCGGATGGGTGGTGAGGACGCAATCCGGCAGATGGCGAGTTTCGGCTATACGCCGGTGGGGTGAGGAAGGAAGCAAGCACATGACGGCACCGCTTGAAGGGCTGAAGGTGATCGAACTGGCCCGTATTCTGGCTGGTCCCTGGATCGGCCAGACACTGAGTGATCTCGGTGCAGAGGTGATCAAGATCGAGAGTCCCGAAGGCGACTTCACCCGCAATTGGGGACCACCGTTCGTGAAACGTGCGGATGGGTCTGATGGTGATGCGGCGTACTTTCACTCGGCAAACCGCGGCAAGAAGTCGGTGGTGGTGGATTTCCAGACGGAACCAGGCCGCGATGCAATCTTGAAGCTGGTGGCCGATGCGGATGTGTTCATCGAGAATTTCAAGGTAGGTGGACTGGCCAAGTATGGTCTCGACTACGACGCCCTGCGCAAGGTCAATCCAAGGCTGATCTACCTGTCGCTGACCGGATTCGGGCAGACCGGGCCGTCGGCGCACAAGGCCGGTTATGATTTCATGATCCAGGGACTGGCCGGCATCATGGACCTTACCGGCGACCCGGATGGTGAGCCGCAGAAAATGGGTGTGGCGTTCGCCGATATCTTTACCGGTCTGTATGGCGTGATCGGCATTCAGTCGGCGCTGATGGTGCGCGACAAGACAGGCAAGGGTCAGCACATAGATGTGGCGTTGATGGATTGCATGAGTGCGGTGCTGGCCAACCAGGCGCTCAACTATCTGGTGTCGGGTACGCCGCCCACGCGGATGGGCAACGCACATCCCAACATCGTTCCCTACCAGGTGTTTCCGGCAAGTGACGGCCACCTGATCATTGCCACCGGCTCGCAGGGGCAGTGGGCCAAGATGTGCCAGGTGCTGGGTCTGGACGAGCTGATCGAGGATGCGCGCTTCCTGACCAATTCGGACAGGGTCAAGAACCGTGACGAACTGGCGGCACTGATATCGGACAAGACCAGCCAGCGCACCCGCGATGAAATGCTTGAGGCGTTTGAGGCGGTGTTTGTGCCGGCGGGGCCCATCAACACGGTTGCAGACACGTTCAATGATCCGCAGGTCATCGCGCGCAAGCTTCGGGTGGATGTACCAGCTGGGGACGGGGTGATGGTGCCGAGCGTTCGCACGCCGATCACGTTTTCCGAAAGCACCCTTAAACTTGAGCGGGCCAGCCCCGCACTTGGCGAGCACAGCGATGAAGTGCTCGGCGCCTTGAAGGGTTAGAGCGGGCGGATGGCGATCATCTCCCGCGAGCAGTTGCAACAAATCGCTGGTGCGTTGGTCATCGGTACCTTTGGCGGTACGGTGTTCTGGTGGGCGGGCCTGCCTGCACCGTGGCTGGCGGGCGCTATGGTGGCAGTGGCAATTGCCGCGCTGGGTGGTGCCATTCGTACCGCAATGCCCAAGGCGATGACCCGGGTGGTGTTCATTCTGCTGGGCTTGCAGATCGGCGGTGCAGTAACGCCGGAAACTCTCGACACGCTTTCGCGCTGGCCCTCCAGCATAGCATTGCTGGCGCTGACAATGGCGGTGCTGGTGGCCGTTGGCGTGGCGTTCTACCGGCGCGTTTTTGGCTGGGACCGGGCGACGAGCTTCTTCGCCGTGATGCCCGGTGCACTGTCGCTTTCACTGGCGATGGCAGCCGACACCCGGGCCGACCTTGCCAAGGTGTCAGTGGTGCAGGTGATCCGGCTGTTTGCGCTGGTTGCGGTGTTGCCGTCGCTGATCAGCGGGTTTTCAGGCGGGGATGCAGGTTCTGCCGTGATGCCGCCTGCGGGAAGCCTGAAGGACGTGATCCTGGTGCTGGGCGCAGGGATTGTAGCGGGGTTCGTGTTCGACAAGCTGAAGGTGCCGGCAGGGCTGATGCTGGGCCCAGCGCTGGCAAGCGGCGTCATGCATCTGACCGGTGTCGTGCATGGTGTCTTGCCCAACTGGCTGTTGCTGCCGGGGTTCGTGTTTCTCGGCACCATGATCGGGATGCGCTTTGCCGGGGTCCGGCCGGCGGACATCGTGTCGATGGGCGGTGCGGCGCTGTCTGGTCTGGCTGTCGCGCTGGTGATCAGCACCCTAGGCGCGGCGGTGGTGTCCCACTTTGTGGGCATTCCGTTTTCGCACACCATGCTGGCTTTTGCGCCGGGCGGGCTGGAGGCCATGACCATCATGGCGTTTGCGCTCAACCTCGATCCGGCCTATGTGGGCGGTCATCAGATTGCGCGCTATGTGATGATTGCGCTTGCCATGCCGATTGCCTGGGCGCTGCTGCAACGGCTTGGCCGCGAACCGGCGGACCAGTGACGATTTATCCCGGTATGCTCACGCGCATGTCAGTTCGGTTGATCTCCTGTTCGCGCTAAAAGACGGGCCATGGAAACTCTCGATACCAAAGTTCTGATCCTCGGCGTTGTCATCGTGACGATGATGGTGCTCGAGCGGCTGTTCCCCAAGGCGCGCCCCCTGGCAGCGGCCGGCCTTCGGACACTGGCCGACAAGACCTGGCGGGTTTTGAAGAACGCCAGCCTTCTGTTGATCTAAGCCGGTTTGTCGCCGCTGGTGGTGATCCCGCTGTCTGCACTGGCGTCGACCCATGCGCTGGGCTGGCGA